>DASZPH010000117.1:0-281940 GCA_035550375.1 Pirellulales bacterium
ACAGGCCGAGCAAATTCCCCTCTGGCCCAACGGCCCTCCGGGATTCGAGAGCCGCAAAGACGAACCCGAACGGGCCGAAAGCTACTGGGTTAAGAATATCCATCAGCCCTCGCTCACTGTCTATCTGCCGGCGGCAGACAAGGCGACGGGTACGGCGGTCGTCGTTTGTCCCGGGGGCGGACACCGCGAGTTGGTTTACAAGGCCGAAGGGTGCGAGCCGGCCGAATACCTCTCTCGCCTCGGCGTCGCGGCGTTCGTGCTCAAATACCGACTGGCCCGCGAGCCGGACTCGCCCTACGACCTGAAGCAGCACCCTCGCGAGGACGCGCAGCGGGCACTGAGGCTCATACGCAGCCGGGCGGCCGAGTGGAAGATCGATCCGGCCCGAGTGGGAATGCTCGGCTTCTCGGCCGGCGGCGAGGTCGTGTCGATGGTGGCCTATGACCCTGGTGCGGGTCCCGCGGATGCCCCCGATCCGATCGACCGGTTGAGCGGTCGCCCCGATTTCCAGATGCTGGTTTACCCCGGTCCCCTCGGTGTTCCGGAGACGATACCCGCCGACGCGCCGCCCGCTTTCCTGCTGGTGGCCAACGACGACGGCGCGGCAAGCGTAGTCTTGAACCTGCTGCAGAAATACCGGGCCGCGCGGCGTCCGGTCGAGGCCCATTTCCTTGGGGCCGGCGGACACGGCTTCAACATGGGCAACCGTTCCAAGCTCGCCTCGGTCAACGCCTGGCCGCAGCGGATGGCCGACTGGCTGAAAGACAACCGCCTGCTCGACCCGCCCAAGCCGGCCCAGGCGGAACTGCGGCCCGGCGCAGAACCGGCCCTGCGGGCGGAAGCTTTCCGCCAGAACGTTGCCCCGGTGCTGGCCCAGTACTGCTACGACTGTCACGGCCTCGGCAGCGCCACGGCCGAGGTGGCGTTCGACCGGTTCACCTCCGACGCGCAGCTTTTGCAGAGCCGCGACCTGTGGTGGAAGGCGCTCAAACAGCTTCGGGCCGGGCTCATGCCCCCGCAGGGCGAACTCAGGCCGTCGAGCGATGAACTGGCCCAAGTCGAACGTTGGATCAAAACAGCCGTTTTCGAAATCGATCCGCAAAACCCCGACCCCGGCCGCGTGACGGTTCGCCGGCTGAATCGGGTCGAGTACCGCAACACGATCCGCGATCTGCTGGCGGTCAACTACGACACGTCGGGCGAATTTCCGTCCGACGACACGGGCTACGGCTTCGACAACATCGGCGACGTGCTGACGATCTCGCCGTTGCTCTTGGAAAAATACCTGGCCGCCGCCGAAACCATCGTCAAGCAGGCCGTGCCGAGCGTTTCGGGCGTGCCCCCGGAAAAAAACATCCCCGGCCGCGATTTTCGCCAGCCCGGCGAGGAGAGCCAGCCGTCGACCGACGACAAACCTCGCCGCGGCGACGTCTACCTTTCCTACTATGCGCCGGCCACCCTCTCCGTCTCGCACGCGGCCGAACACGCCGGCCAATATCAGCTCGAAGTGCGCGTCTCGGCGCATGAAAAGTTCGTCGAGGGCGTATTCGACTACAACAAGTGCCGCCTGCTCTTCAAAGTCGACGGCCAGGAGTTGCTGCGAAAAGAATTCTCGCGGCAGGACGGGAAGTCGTTTTCGTTCAGCTTCGACCAGGACTGGCTTGCCGGCAGTCACGATCTGACGTTCGAGTTGGAGCCTCTCACTCCCGACGAGAAGCAGACGCGGTCGCTTTCTCTGCGGATCGATCAAGTCACCGTCCGCGGGCCGCTGGGAGCCGAACACCAGGTTCGCCCGCCGGGGTACGAACGGTTCTTTCCCCGCGATGTTCCCAGCACAGAGGCCGAACGCCGTCAGTATGCCGCCGAGATCCTCACTCGCTTTGCCACGCGCGCTTTTCGTCGACCTCCCGAAGCAGAAACCGTCGAGCGGCTGGTTAATCTGGCCGAGAGCGTGGCCGAGCAGAAGGGTTTTGAGGCGGGTGTCGCCCGCGCCATCACGGCCGTCTTGTCGTCTCCGCGGTTTCTCTTCCGCGAAGAATCGGCCTTGCCCGCCGACCCGCCGACGCATCCGCTGATCGACGAGTATTCGCTGGCCACGCGATTGTCGTACTTTCTCTGGTCGACGATGCCCGACGAAGAACTCTTTCGCCTGGCCGGCGAGCAGAAGCTCCGCGAGAATCTCGCGGCACAGGTCGCGCGCATGCTGGCCGATACGCGGTTCAAAGAGTTTGTGCGGCAGTTCACGGGCCAGTGGTTGCAGGCGCGCGACATCGAGTCGGTCAACATCAACACCTTCGCCGTGATCACGGGCGACCAGCCGTTCGACCCGGAGGAGCAGAAAAGGCGAGCCCGCTTTCGCGAGCTTCGGCGCCGGCCGCTGGAGAGCCTGACCGCGGAAGAAAGGGCCGAACTCGACGCCGGGCTCGCCAGGTTTCGAGCTGGTTCTCGGCGGTTTCGGCAGTTCGAGTTGGACGGCGAATTGCGGCGGGCCATGCGGGCAGAAACGGAGATGCTCTTCACGCATCTCTTGCGCGAAGACCGCAGCCTGCTGGAATTGATCGACTGTGGTTACACGTTCTTGAACGAGCGGCTGGCCGGGCACTACGGCATCGAAGGCGTGCAGGGAGGCGAAATGCGCCTGGTGGAGTTGCCTCCCGACAGCCCGCGCGGGGGCCTGCTCACGCAAGGGACGATGCTGGCCGTCACCTCGAATCCCGACCGCACTTCCCCCGTCAAGCGAGGCTTGTTCATTCTCGACAACCTGCTGGGTACGCCTCCACCGCCGCCTCCCCCCGACATTCCGCCGCTGGAAGAGGCGGCGAAGCAACTGGCCCAGCGGTCCAGCTTGCGTCAGCAGCTTGAGCTGCACCGCAGCGAGGCGCTGTGCAATTCGTGCCACAACCGGCTCGATCCCCTCGGCCTGGCGCTGGAAGATTTTAACGCCCTGGGCATGCTCCGCGAAAACCGCCCCGATCGCCCCATCGATACCGCCGGCACCTTGCTCACGGGCGAATCGTTCACAAGCATCCGGGAGCTGAAGCATATTCTGGTGACCGAGCGCCGCCGCGACTTCTATCGGTGCCTGACCGAGAAACTGTTAACTTACGCCTTGGGGCGGGGCCTCGATTATTACGATGTTTACACGGTGGACGACCTCGTCGACCGACTCGATAAGGAAAACGGTCGCCCGTCGATCTTGATTTCTGGTATCATCCAGTCCGTACCGTTCCAACGATGCCGAAGCGTAACCGCCAGGAGCGAACCATGAACGGACCTTTCGCCAGTCGATCGGAAGCTGTTGGGCGGCGTGCGGGTTTCGACCGCCGCCGTTTTTTGCGCGGCCTGGGAGCCGCCGTTGCCTTGCCCGCCTTCGAGTCGCTCGGTGCAACAAGGCTTTGGGCTGGCGAATCGGCAGGTGCCGCGGCCTCGCCTTTAGCAGCCACGTCCACGGGCGCGCCCTTGCGCACCGCGTTCGTCTTCTTTCCCAACGGCGCGATCCCCGACGCCTGGTGGCCGGCCAGCGACGGCGCCGACTTCCCCTTGAGCCGCACACTACAGCCGCTTGAGCCGCTCAAAGACTTCGTGCAGGTGTTGGGAGGGCTCGACCACAAAAACGCCGAAGCCGGACCCGACGGGGCCGGCGACCACGCCCGCGGAGGAGGCACCTTTCTCACCGGCGTGCGCGTCAACAAGAGCGCCAGCAACGTGCGGGCCGGCGTGTCGATCGACCAGGCCATCGCGCGCGAAGTCGGCCACCTGACGCGATTGCCCTCGCTCGAGTTGACCTGCGACGCCGTGCACAGGTCGGGAGCCTGCGACTCGGGCTACGCCTGCGCCTACCAGTTCAATCTCTCGTGGAGTTCGGCGACGACGCCGATGACTCCCGAAGCGAACCCGCGGTTGGCGTTCGAGCGGCTGTTCGGCGAGGGGCCCCCGGGCGAGCGGCAAGCCAACGCACGCAGGCGGCAGCAGGAGCAGCGATCTATCCTCGATTTCGTGCGCGAAGACGCCCGCGCCATGCAGCGGCGGCTCAACCCGCGCGACAACGACAAACTCGACCAGTATCTGACGGGCGTGCGCGAAATCGAAGCGCGGATCGCCAAGGCCGAGACGTTCGGCGAGGCGCGCGACCCGGGCGTCGACGCCCCGGACGGCATACCCGCCAGCTACGCCGAATACGTGCAGATCATGTACGACCTCATGCTGCTGGCGTTCCAGAGCGATTCGACGCGCACCGCCACGCTGCTCTTGGCGCACGACGGAAGCAACCGCCCCTTCGAGGACATCGGCATTTTTGAAGGGCACCACGACCTGACGCACCATCAGGACCGCGCCGACTGGATTCAGAAAGTGACCGAAATCGACTTGTGGTACGCCCGGCATTTCGCCAAGTTTCTGACCCGGCTGCGTGAGGCGACCGACGTCGACGGCCAGTCGCTGCTGCACAATTCGATGATCGTCTACGGCGGGGGCAACGCCGACGCCAACCGGCACACGCACACGAACCTGCCCATCCTCTTGGCGGGGACGGGGGGCGGAACGCTCAAGACGGGCCGCTATGTCAAGCACGACGGCAAGCCGGTCAGCAACCTGTTCCTCAGCCTGGCCGATCGTTGCGGGCTAAGCTCGCTTGACCATTTTGGCGACTCGACCGGCCGCCTGGACGATGTTTGAAGTCGCGAGGGCCAATCCCGTCGTTTAGCCGGTAGCGAACGGCATCGAGCGTCGCTCACCCGAGCCTAATGTGCGGTCGCACTACCACCTGAAGCCAAGGGAATGGGCGCCCCGTCGACGGGCGGCATCTCGGGCACGGAGGGCGTATCAACCGCGGTGCCGCCGGGGAAAAGATATCGTTGCATCAGCCCGGTTAGCCGTGGCGACTCGATGTAGGCGCCGCAACCATGTTGGCGGCCAACGATCGGGGCGGCGTCGTACTGAACAACCTTGTCGCCGTCCGGCCCCAAACGCACGCCCGCGGGCAGCCCGGTGTTGCCCAGGGCCGTCGCCGTGCTGCGCCGGCCGTAGAGCCAATGATATCGCTTCAACACCCGGTCGCTGGTGTTGTTCACCAGCAGCAGCCGGTCGACTTGCGAGAGGGCCATGTCCAGCTTTCGACCCGGCAGCAGCCAGTCGTTGTCGACGGCTGCCGAAATAAGCACCACGTTCGCGGCCGGACGAGCGGGAGAACGGCTGACGCTGTCCGAGGCGGTGGCGCGCAGCTCAAGCGTCTCCATCACCACCCGGGCGCCGAAGCTCGCGCCCATAAGCGACAGCCTGCCGACCGGCTCGATGTCGTCCAGCCAGTGAGCCAGCGCTCGCGCGACGTGCCAGGTGCGTCCGGCTTTGACACGCAAGTCCTTGATTGGCCCCGCGTCGACGTGGTCGCTGGGCCACGACCAAACGACGAACCGCACCGCCGTGTCGCCAGGCAGTCCGGCCACCAGGCGGCGGTACACCTTCTGCCCCATGGCCTGCGTTTCGGCTGACGTGTACCCGTTGCCCAGCACCAAAACGCACGTTGTCGCCTGGGGATCCGCCGAGGCGCGGAAATCTTCGGCGACCGCGGTCGACCACCCGCCCGTCGGCCGATAGGTGCGATAGTGCAAGCGGGTCGAATCACTCTCGGCCGTCGACAAAGCCGCCCCCCGGCAACTGACGACCCAGAACTGGTCGCCGGCTCGCTCGCGCGCCGGCGCCGCGGGCCTCAGCGCGTCGGCATCGCACGTTGCGCAGGGCGGCACCACCGAGACGCCCAGGACGGCGACGCCGAAAAGACCATTCTTGACGACCCAGCAGACAAAACGACGCACCATGATGCCCTTATTTCGGCGAGGTTCAAAGGACGAATCTACCCCCGCGCTGCCGGCGACTGTCTGGCGGGTGATGCCAGAAGTGACGCGGCCGCAAAGCCCGAATTAACGCCCCTTTCGCGCCAAACGCCCGATCCGGTCGAGCCCAGGCTGCGCTCCCAGCGCATCCGGTTCGTCTCGCGGGGGATTCGGTTCAACACGTGCAGTCAGGGGCGATCGGCCTGCATGCCGCTCGCCGCCACATCGCCGTTGGGGGTGGAGCGAAAAGCGTGCCACATCAACAGCGCGGCCCCGCAGACAAGAAAACTGTCCGCCAGGTTGAAATTGGGCCAGGTCCAGGGAGGGTACTGCACGAGGATCCAGTCGCGAACCGCGTAGTATCGCTGGCCCGGATTGCCGGGCATGCTCCATAGGCCCAGGCGATCGTAGAGGTTGCCGAGGATGCCGGCCATGATGCAGCCGAGCGCGACGGTCAATAGCCAGTCGACGGCGGCCCCGGTCACAAAGAGCCAGTAAAGAATGCCGGCGGCCGCGGCCATCGACAGCCCGGCAAAAAGGGCCACCTTGCCTTGCCCCATGCCGAACAACGCGCCCTGATTCAGGCTTGTCTGCCAGCCGAAGAACGGTTCCCAAATCCAGGAAGTCGGCCCGCCGGGCCGGCCGAGCGCGGCAAAGACCCAAGCCTTGGTCGCCAGGTCGAGGGCGCAACCGACCGCCGTCAATGTAAAGAAGGTCAGGTACCGGTTGGCTGGAACCGCCCTCATGGCCGGCCTTTTGTGTTCCTCGTTGCTTGCCGGAACGGCCCTCCCCAACTCGCGCCCGATTCGCTCTTGGGTCGCCGCCCGGGCGACTTCAACCGCGCTCCATCTGCCCCGCGCACTTGACGCACAGGGGGGCGTAGGGCAGCGCGTTCAGTCGGGCCTTGGGTATCTTGGCGCCGCACTCGTCGCACACGCCGTAGCTGCCGTCCTCGATCCGCTCCAAAGCCAACTCGATGAGGTCGAGCGTCTCCTCCTCGTTTTCCATCAGACTCAGCGTGAATTCCTGCTCAAAATTGTCGCTTCCCAGGTCGGCCATGTGAATCGGCATGCTCGAGATCTCGCCCCCGCCATCCATGCGGTTTTTTCGCAGGGCCGCATCGGCCATCTGGCTGACGTCGCCCCGCAGGCGCGAACGCAGTGCCAGCAACCGTTCCTTGTAAACCTTGATCTCTGCCTTCTTCATTTACGCTCTCCGGCGTGGGCTTTTGGGAATAGAACAACGCAAAAATTCACAGAATCTTGATTCTAAACCCATAAAAGGTGAGGGTCAAACGGTTTCCCTAATCGCCGCCAGTCGCTCCTCGCTGGGAAAGGCCGCGACAAGATACCGCTCGGGATAGGTTCCTTGCGGCACCAGCAAATCGCCGGCAACCTCTTCAACCCTGCTCCAGGGCACTAGATCCCCCACAACTTCTCCCCCAGCGATGAAACCGATCAGGTCGGTCTTCGGCAGCAGCGACCGAACCCCCTTCGTCCACGCGCAGAAGCTCGCGACGGCCCCGGTCGTCCTGTCCTGCTGGGCGGAGTAGGTCGCTACAAAGGCATCGTCACCGCGCGCCTGGCAGTGCCTTTCCAGCAATTCCTTCTGGTCGTGGTACTCGCCGCCGACCGACTTCACGGCCGCGAGCTTGAAAGCGTTGTGCGTCGGATGCTCGGCGGGCGGGAGCCAAGGCTCCCATTCGTCGCCCACGCGTCGAAAGAGGACTTTGGTTATCGGCCGCGGTCCTTCCTCCTTATCGAGCAGGGCCGCCATAACCGTTAGACCGTCGAGGCTATCTGTCCCCGTAATCATCAAGGTGCCCCGGTTCGGCAGGGCCGCGACGAGGTCGCCCTGGACCTCCATCCGCTCGAGGAAGTCGTCTTGCACCAGTCGCGTTGCGCCGTAGTCGTCGTCGCCGAGCACGGAGTAGAAGTTCTCCCCGATCTTCGAGAAGCCCATCGGGGGTTGTTGCTCAAAGTTCAGCCGAGCCAGCTCCATCACCTCGTAGATCGTCGTTCCCCAGTTTTCCAGGTCCTCTTGGTGCAGAAATCTCATCGAGGGACCGTCGTCGTACACGTAGCCGCAGACCAGGTGCTCGTTGATGGGCTGAAAGATCGGCAGCTCGGGCTCGGTTTTCTTCAGCTCCAACTCCGCGGATAGCCTCATAAAGTCGAAGTAGGAACGGGCGCGAACGCTCGGCATGATCCTCCCCCTGACTTCGTCAAATTGCTCCGGCAGGTCATGCGAAGACGTGGCGAAGATGGCGACGTAATTCGCCAGCAACTGACGTCGGCGAGCCGCCGGAGCGGCGCAGTACTCCGCGTAGATGTTGGCCAGGTTGACCACGCCCCCGCGCTCGCCCTTGGAGCAGAGTTGGAATTGTTCTCGGTTGTAGACAAGATCGCAGCCGGGATTCGCCGCCCTGAATCGATGTAGCAAGAGCCTGGCGAACTTGTCCTGGCCGGGCGGGCCGAAGAAAAGCCGATTGAAAAGTCCCATGTTGCAGGCTGCCAAGATCCTGAGCAGGTTCGCCAGTCAGCATAACGGCGGCGGGACGGACGGGCCAGATTTCCGTGCGTTGACGTTGCCCTGCCGGACGAAGGACGGCAGACCGACGTAAATAAACACGCAAATTCCTGGAATTGATTGTCGGCGGGCGTCGGCGATGGTATGGTCACAAGCGCTTGGCCGTTCGGCGCATTTGAGGCAACGCCGGGCCAGCCCATTTCTTCCACTTTCCGGATTTTGGTCGAACAGAAGGAGAGCCGTATGCCACGCGTCGTAAACGCGCTGCCGTCGTGTCTGTGTATCCATCTCTCGCTCATGACCGCGCTGGTCGCCGCCCAGGGAACAACCCAGCCCAGGCCCCTGCCCACGGAGGGCGAAACGAAGATTCTCGCGGCGCTTGGCCAGATGACCACGGTCGACTTCAACGAGAACCCGCTCGACGCCGTCATCGACTTCCTCAAGCAGCAGCACAAGATCGACATCCAGCTCGACAATAAGGCGCTTAGCGATGCCGGCATTGGCAGCGACACGCCCCTGACGCTCAAGCTGCAGAGTATCACCTTGCGGTCGGCACTTCGGCTGATGCTGGGCCAGCTCGACCTGACCTACGTGGCGGCCGACGGCTACTTGCTCATTACGAGTAAAACCGAGGCCGAGAACATGCTGCGCGTCAAGGTTTATCCAGTGCGCGACCTCGTCACGCTCGACAGCGAATTTCGTCCTCCTCAGCCGCCAGACCAGCGGAATCGAGAGGATTATCAGAGCTTGATCGAGCTGATTACGACCACGATCGCCCCCACCGCCTGGGACGAAGTAGGCGGGCCCGGCTCAATGCAGGGATATGCCCACTCGCACTCGATCACCTTTGCGCAGATGGACGAAGTCCATGACGAGGCTCTTGAACTGCTAACCGCGCTGCGGCGCGTGCGCGACGAACAAATAGCGGCCGCGAAGGGCATGCCCGGCGCGCTGCAACCACCGGCCGGGCAGGAGGGATATTGTGTCCGCGTCTATCGTCTCGTTCCCTTGCCCGCACGTTCAACTTGGCCATTCAACGTCGGCGGGCTGGGCTTGGGAGGAACGGGAGGCGGAACGGGCGGCGGAATGGGCGGAATGGGAGGCGCAATGGGTGGAATGGCTGGCGGAACGGGTGGCGGAATGGGCGGAATGTTTATGGTCGATGACGACGGCGTTTCCCAAAACCCGGATTCCGCGTCACCGCCGTCGAACAAGTCGACACCGCCTCAAGGCGATCCTAAAAGCGCGAGCCAGCCTCCGTCCGCGGCGGCCGGGGCGGAGTGGGACGAGCGGCTCCTCGACAAGTGGGTCAAGGAGCTTGCGCGGGAGCTGCCCGAGCTGGTCGAACCGGGCGCCTGGGGCGCCGACGGCGAGGGATCGGTTCGAGCTCTGGCGGGGGCGATTGTCGTGCGGCAAAAGCCCGAAGTGCAGCAGAAAGTCGCCGACTTTCTGGCGGAGATTCTGCCCGGACGCGTCGTCACCTCGGCGCCGGCGCCCAAGCCGCCAGTTCGATTGCACGCGCCGGGCGCGCAGCTCGATTGGCCCCATGAAGCCGCGCCGCGCGCCGTGGCCAGCGAGGCCCGCATCGAGCAGGCGCTGGCCAAGAAATGCGAGGCCGAATTCCGCGAGGAGGCGCTCGTCAAGGCGATCGATACGCTGGCCGCGCAGGGCCCGATCCAGGTCTGGCTCGACAACAAAGCGCTCAGCGACGCGGGCGTCGGGACCGACGCGCCCGTCACGCGCTCGATTCACGGACTGACCCTGAGAACGGCGTTCAAGCTCTTGCTCGGCGAGTTGGACCTGACGTACGTGATACGCAACGAAGTCTTCATCGTGACTTCCAAGACCGAGGCCGAGAACCTGCTCGTGACGAAGGTTTACCCGGTCTTTGACCTGGTCGCGGCCGGGCCCGGCGACTCGCGGGGCGAACCCCGGCTCGGGTTCCGCCTCGTCGGCGTTTCGCCCGTCAACGCGGGGCAATCCGCCGGCCTGGATTTCACGTCCCTGACGAGCGACATCACGGCCAACATTGCACCCACAACCTGGGACAGCGTGGGCGGCCCCGGATCGATCCAGCCGTTTGTCAATTCGGGAGCCGTGGTGATCTCGCAAACCACGGAAGTCCACGAGCAGATCGCCGACCATCTGAAGGCTCTACGCGAGGTGGCCGTCGCGCAGAAATGACAGCAAAGCGAGACCTGCTGCGCCTCCGTGACGGGAACGCGTCGCCTGCCGCCGCGCTTCCCGCCGCGGAGCGTGGAAGCTAGGCTGATTTCTAGCCCGAGGTTTTAGACGGCTCAAGAGTTTCCCTGGCGAATGACAGCACGTCCTTGGTTCGGCTCTTTCTGGAAGCTGCTGTCTCAAAGCGTGTTGTCGCCACGGGTCGATTCGGCCGAAGTTGAAGAGCAGTTGCGCCGGGCCCGCGAGGCCTTGCCCAAGCCGGTCATCTGGTTGCTGGGCAAGACCCAGTCGGGCAAGAGCTCCCTCATTCGCGCTCTGACGGGCAGCACCGACGCCGAGATCGGCAACGGCTTCCGTCCCTGCACGCGCACGGCCCGCATGTATTCGTTCCCCAGCGATGAACAATGCCTGGTGCGGTTTTTGGACACGCGAGGCCTGGGCGAGGCGAACTACGACCCAAGCGAAGACATCGCCTACTGCCAAAACCAGGCGCATCTGCTGATGGTCACCGTCCGCGCCATGGATCATGCCTATCGGGCGGTGGCCGAGGCGGTGACGGCCGTGCGTAAGGCGAAACCCGACTGGTCGGTGGTCGTCGTGCAAACGGCGCTGCACGACGGCTACCCGCCCGCAACGGCGCATCCGCAGCCGTATCCTTTTGACGTCGAGGAGTGGCCGGTTTCCGTCCCCGTCGATTTAGGCCGCTCGCTACGGCAACAGCGAGAGGACTTTGCCGGCCTGGCCAGCCGGTTCGTGGCCGTCGATTTCACCCTGCCCGAAGACGAGTTGCCGCCCGAACACTACGGTGAGGACGCGCTGTGGGAGGCCATCGACACCGAAATCGGGCTCGGACTGCGCGACCTGTTGCAACCGGGATTGGCCGACCTCTACTACCGCAGAGCGCGGCCGCATATCTTGTCGAGCGCCGTGGCGGCCGGCGGCGCCGCGGCGCTGCCTAATCCGGCGGTCAGCTTGCCGCTCGTCGCGGCCATCGACGCCAAAATGTTTCACGCCATCGCTTCGATTTATGAGCAACGTTTGACCGCCCGCATGATGGGCGAATTGGGCAGCGCGATCGGCTCGGGGGTTGCGGTTCGGCTCCTCGGGCGCTCGCTGCTGGCGATGATCCCGGTCGTGGGCACGCCCATCGCCGCGGTCTACGCGGCCGCGACCACCTACGCGCTCGGCCGCACCTTGTGCTGGTATTTTCGGCAGGTCAGACAGGGCATCACGCCCGCCGCCGACAAGGTGCGGGCCACGTTTGCCCAGGAGATGGCCGAAGGCCGCCGCCGCTTCCGCGAATACTTGAAGCCATGAGCCGCGTGAAACTTCGCTTTGCGTTGCGCCTGACCGCCTTCGGCTTGCCGTACGCGGGGCTGATGATTCTGGGCCTGTTCTGGCTTAAAGACCGCGGGTGGCTGCTCTATTTCCTGATTGCGACGAGCTTGCTCTCGCTCTTCTCGTGGTCGGCGTTGAGGTGGCTTCATTCACGGCCCGCCAGCGACCCGGCGACCCCGCCCCCCAGCAAAACCTGGCCGCCGGCGGGCGAGGCGGCCTGGACCGACGTCGATCGGCTCGCGGCCCGCGTCGAGGCAAATCCGCCGGTGCTGGGCGATGCCAACGAATGGGCGGGCATGTTCTACAAGGTGTTTGAGCTTGTGGCCCCGCATTTCCATCCCCGCTCGAAACGGCCCGCCTTGGAAGTGCCCGTCGGCGAGGTCCTCAAGGTGGCCGAGCTGGTCGCCCGGGACCTGCGCCAATACGTAGGCCAAAGCGTGCCCGGCGCCGAGCGGATCACCGTGCACCACCTCTACCAAGTCGTGCGTTGGGGGCCGACCGCTACGCGACTCGTTCAGCGAGCCTGGAACGTCGTGCGACTCGGCCGGTTCTTCTGGAATCCTGCGTCGGCCATCGCGTCCGAGACGGGTTCCTTGACCGGCGGAGGACTCGACACGATCGTGGCCGACGTGCCGGGCCTGGCGGCTGGGCACTGCGTGCGGCGGACGGGCAAATATGCAATCGACCTGTACAGCGGGCAGCTCGACCTGGATGAACCCGCAATCCGGGCGATCGATGCCGCAAAACCGCTAAGAATCGTCGTCCTCGGACAAGCCAAAGCCGGCAAGTCGAGCCTGATCAACGCGATTTTCGGCGCGGTGCGGGCGGCCACCGACGTGCTCCCCTGCACCGGCGCCATCACGCCCTACGTTCTCGAGCGAGACGGCCTGTTCAAGGCGATCATCTACGACACGGTCGGCTTCGGCGGCGCCGACGACGCCCTGGCACAGACGCAGCTCAACGAGGAGCTCGATCGCTGCGATCTCGTCCTTGTGGTGAGCTCGGCGGCGACCGCTGCCCGTGAATCAGATCGAGAATTGCTGGACGACGCGCGGCATCGCCTCCAGCAACGCGTGCGGCGTGCGATGCCGCCGATCGTCGTGGCACTTTCACACGTCGACATGCTAAGGCCGCTAAAGGAGTGGAATCCTCCCTACGATTTCACCGCCGGCGACTCGGTCAAAGAGCGCAACGTTCGCGACGCGAGGCAGGCCGTGGCCGACGATTTGCAGGTGCCGCTAAGCCGGGTTGTGCCCGTCTGCTTGCGGCCCGACGCGGTTTACAACGTCAACGAGGCTTTGTTGCCTTCGCTCGTGGAGATCCTGCCCGAAGCCGAGCGGGCCAAATTGCTCCGCGTGTTGATGGAGAACCGCAACGAACAGCAGCGGGAATCACTTACCCGCATGCTGATGCAGGCGGGCGTCGCCACGGCCGAACGACTGCTGGCGGGAGCCCAACGTTGGGGGCAGGGATGATAGGGGAGCGAATCGGCTCGAGCCGCCCAAATCTAAAGGAGTGACAAGTCCAAAGCGTTTGCCTCCAACTTCAGCTGGTGGTAGAGCCAAAAATCAACCAGCTTCTTTCTCATGCCGGCCTCAGCCGCCTTGATTGTTGCCTGCAAAAAAGCTGGCTAAAGCCGGCTCAAAAGAAGAGGTTGGTTGTCAGCCACCACCAGCTAAAGCTGGTGGCAGACGAGGACTGCTGCGCTACGTGCAACCCCCACTTCTTTTTCCTTGACAGTGGTCAAACGCATCACAAACCCATAGGGCACAGCTTGCATAGCAGCTGCTTGCCCGAATAAAACTTGAATCAGGGTACGCCCCTTCGATCTCATCAAGGTTCGACCGGGCTCCTCTTCGTCGGGAAGATGAAAGCATAGAGGCCACCAATGCGGCGACGATCCTTTCTTGGGGCGACCCTGGCCGCTTCGACGGCTTCTCCGTTGCTGGCAGCCTTGCGTCGCGAGCGGTGGGCCGAGGCGGCCGAGGTGCTCGAGCAGGCGACCGCAGCAGGGCAAGTCAAGGCAGCCGTGCTGCATGTGCTTCAAGGCGACGACTCTTTTACGCGGCATTTTGGTGCGGCGACCTCAGGCGACGCCATGTTCTTGCTCGGCTCCATTTCCAAGCCGATCAACGTGGCGGCCGTCATGACCCTCTTCGACGAGGGGAAGCTTCAGCTCGACGACCGGGTGAAGAAGTTTCTGCCCGCCTTTGCGGGCGACGGCCGCGACGAGGTGACGATTCGTCAGTTGCTCACGCACGTCTCCGGGTTGCCCGATCAACTGGCAAACAACGACCAACTGCGCAAGAACCACACGCCTCTGACGAAGTTCGCCGAGCAGGCCGCACGGGCGCCCCTCGATTTCGCCCCCGGCTCCCGATACCAGTATTCGAGCATGGGCATCCTGCTCGCGGCTCGCATCGCCGAGCTCGTGAGCGGCTCCGACATTCTCATGCTCGTGGATCGCCGGGTCTTTCTTCCGCTGGGGATGAAGCACTCGGCCCAGGGGCTGGGGCGGTTCGAGCTGGCAGACATGATTTCGTGCCAGACGGAAGGGGCCGCGCCGGAGTCGGGCGGCGGCGACCCGGGGGCCAACGAGTGGGGCTGGAACAGCCCCTACTGGCGAAAGCTGGGGGCTCCCTGGGGCGGAACGCACGCCTCGGCCCCGGATATCGGCAGGTTCCTCGCCGAGTTCATGCGGGCCGAGGGCAAGGTCGTGCGGCCCGAAACGGCGCGGCTGATGACCAGAAACCACAACCCGGCGGGCCTCACGGCGCGAGGGCTCGGATTCGCCGTGGGCGCGGCGGCGGGCAGCCCCGGCTGCTCCGAGCGGACGTTCGGCCACACGGGCTCGACGGGCACGCTGTGCTGGGCCGACCCCGAAAGCGAGACCATTTGCGTCGTGCTCACGTCGTTGCCGGCCCGCGCCGTGCGACCCCACCCCCGCGATCTGGCGGCCGAACGGGTCGCCGCCGCCGCTCGATGAGCCCCCGGGGTAGGCGCCGAGCGATTGTGCCGGGAAATGAAAAGCCAGCCCAAGCTAGCCCGGATTATTCACCGAGGCCCCACCAAACGCGCGAAGCGTAAGCGAGGAGCACGACGCAACTTCCCTCGCTCACGCTTCGGGTTAGTATCGGCGCAGTCTGGGCGCAAGCCCTGTCAGTTCTGACTACCCTGCCAGTCCTGGCTACTCCGCGGAATGCGGGGCGCGATCGGCAGTCTGCTCGGCCAGCGCCGCTGCGTCGGCCGCGTTCGGATGCGCCTTTTGCCAGGAGTCAAGCGACCCTTGCCGGTCGATCTCTAGCGCTCGCTGGAAATGGGCTTGCGCGTCTTCGGCCGCGCCGTGAATCGCCAGCGTTTCGGCAAGCGCTAAATGGGCCCGCCATTGATAGGGATTCTTCTTCAATGCTTCCTCAAACGCCGTCATCGCACCGGCCGTGTCTTTCAGTACCAGCCGGGCACACCCCAGGTTATACAGGGCCTTGTCGTTATCCGCATTCAGTCGCAGCGCCCTGTCGAACTCTTCTTCGCTCTCGCGAAACTGTCCCAGATTGAACAAGGCGACGCCTAAATCTGCGTGGGCGGAGCCGTCGTCTTGCCCCGCGCTCAGGGCCGCCTGCAAATACTGGCGGGCTTCCTCATACCGTTGCTTATCAAGCAACGCGCTCCCGATCGAGGCGTAGATTTTTGGGTTCTGCGGAGAAACGGCAGCGGCGTGCTGCCAAAGCGTAATGCTGTCGTACCAATATCCTATCTGTTTCCAGGTCAACGATCCCAGCAGAATCAACGCGACACCCGCAGCAACGGCCACGAGGCCGCGATGTACGTTCCAGCGGCGGACCAAATCGCCCGCCGCCCAAACAAGTGCTATGAAGACGCCGATCAAAGGAATGTATGTGTAACGGTCAGCAATTGCTTGCCCTCCTACTTGCACCAGCCCGATCACCGGTACCAGCGTGCCCAAGTACCACATCCATCCAACCATCAGGTAGGGCTGCCGGCGCAAACGGCGGAAGGCCCAGAGAGTTACCATCACCAGGCACAACGTCGACAGAACGAGCGGCCCGACTGCATGGCTCAAATAGATGTAAGGATAGAAAGCCGCTAGATTCCTAGGAAAAAATGTCTTGCTGAGGTATTCAACGTAGGCGAGGGGCACGTGTTGCAATCGCTCGCCGATACTCAACTTGTCAAGCGGTCGCATGGCCCCCATACGCTGCTGCGCCGCGACCGTGATAACGCAGCTTAGGCCGCTGAGCAACAGCAGGGGAATCTTCTCCAGCACCAGGCCGAGTCTACTTTCGGCGCGTCGCTCTTGGGCTATTTCGGTTTGCCCTGAAGCGCCCAAGAGATCCTTGCCGCCGGACGGGTCGTTCAAACGCAGCTGCCTCAGTGGCCAAACGTCCCACAGCAAGAGCACGAATGGCAAGGTGACGAGCATCGGCTTGGCAGCCAGACCGATCGCAAAAAACAAAATCGTGGCGGTATACCAACCCGACCGCCAGTTCGCGTAACGCCCGCTCGTGTAACGCTCGTTCGCGTAACGATCGTTCGCGTAACGATCGTTCGCGTAACGATCGTAGGCCAGCATCGTCAATAGCCAGAACAATGCGCTCAGCAGGTCCTTGCGCTCGCTGACCCATGCGACCGATTCGACGTGCAACGGGTGCAATGCAAACAGTGCCGCCGTCACGCCGCTGGCCGGCAACGCGCCCGTCGCCCTCTGCAGCACCCAGAACAGCAGTACCGTATTGGCAACGTGGAGCACAACGTTCGTCGCGTGGAAACCGGCGGCACTTTTGCCGAAGAGCGTGGCGTCAAGCTGCAATGACAGCCAGGTCAGCGGGTGCCAATTGGCGTGCTCAAGACTCGTCAGCCCCCAGCGGATGTTTTCGCCAGTGAGACCGTTCTGGACGCGGGAATTGTCCGCGGCGTAGAAAGAGTCGTCAATGTTGACGAATTCATTGAAGCAGGCGCGGCTGTAAATGGCCGCGGTAACGAACGCCAGCGCGGCGCACGTGAACGCCGGACGGCGCCACAGCGCAGGCCGCTGGGCTGCTGGTGCTTTTCGCGGCGTGACACGTCGTTTTGCCATTCTTCGGCGCGAGCGAGCTTGGCTCCCTGCGCGCAGCGATTGAACAAGTGAAAACGAAATGGTAACGGGGGATGGTTCAATCACCAAGCCGCGGGCGCGAGACTCGCGCCGCCAGCCTCGGAGGAGGTGCAGTCGCAAGAGGGGTTGCCGCCTGAAGGCGAAGGAGGTCGGCCACGACGAGCCACCAGCCGGCCCGGCTTAGCGCCTTGCTGGGTCTCGCCTCGGCCGAAGTAACGCGCTCGATTACGCCCGGAGAACAGGTGGACTCGACAATCCGCTCAGGCGAGTCCCCCTTGACACATTCCCATATAGGAATATTATGTGGGTGTGCCGCGTATGCCGACTACCGCCGACGTGTTCAACGCCATCGCCGAGCCTCGTCGGCGACAGATTCTTGAGCTGCTTGCGCGGCGCGGGGCGCTGACCGTCGGAGCCCTGGTCCTAACGCTGGGCCTTCCGCAGCCGGCCGTGTCGAAGCACCTCGGCGTGCTGCGCAAGGTCGGCGTGGTCGCGGTGAAAAAGCAGGGCAAGGAGCGGGTCTACAGCCTACAAGCGGAGAAGCTGAAAACCGTGCACGATTGGGTAAAGGCCTTTGAGAATCTCTGGTCGCATCAACTCGACCGCATCAAGCAGATCGCCGAGCGGCGAGCACGTGAACAAGCAGAATCGCCCCCCCTTAAATCCCGGAAAGGATAACCATGACAACGGACACGAGCGGACGACAGCAAGTGGAGTCTTTCGAGATCTGCAAGGAAATCGAGATTTCGGCCCCGATGGAAATCGCCTTCGAGGCCGTGCTGGACCAGCTCGGTCCGGAAAGTGAGATGCCCGGCGGCAAGCCGTTCCCGATGAAAATCGAGCCGTGGCCCGGGGGCCGCTGGTACCGCGACCTCGGCGACAACTCCGGCCACCTTTGGGGCCACGTGCAGGTCATCAAGCCGCCGACGCTGATCGAGATCTGCGGGCCTCTGATGATGTCGTACGCGGCCCTCAATCACCTGCAATACCGCTTGAAGGCCGAGGGGGGCGTGACGCGCCTTGCCTTCGCCCACCGCGGGCTGGGAGCGATCCTGCCCGAACACCGCGACGGCCTGTCGGAAGGCTGGAAGTACTGGCTGGAGCGCATTCGCAAGCTAGCGGAGGGCAAGAATCGGAAGGAGACGAAACGATGAGCGCCTGCTGCCATGCCGCCAGGGCCCGGAAAACGCCGACCTGGCTGCGAAGCCTGCGGGAGGTTCTTGTCTGGGTTTTCCCGGGCGCCGTCTTCGTGCTGGTGCCCAAGTGTCCCGTTTGCCTGGCGGCGCACGTAACGCTTTGGACCGGGCTCGGCCTGTCGCTTTCCGCGGCGGCCTGGCTGCGCTGGGTGCTGCTGCTCGCCTGCGCCGCCTCGTTGGTTTTTTTGATCGCAAAACGTCTGCCTCGCCTGAGACAAACCTTTTAGCTACTTCAAATAGGAGACCGAACCATGCAACACCAAACAGCAAGTCGAGAGGAATGGCTGGCAGCGCGGATCGAGCTGCTCGAGGAAGAGAAGGAGCTGACGCGCCGCAGCGACGAGCTGGCGCGGCGGCGCCAGGAGCTGCCTTGGGTGCGAGTCGACAAGGAGTACCGATTCGAGACCGACGAAGGGAGGGCCTCGCTGGCGGATCTCTTCCGGGGGCGCTCGCAGCTACTCGTCTACCATTTCATGTTCGGGCCCGACTACGCGGCGGGGTGTCCATCCTGCTCGATGATCGCGGACGGGTTCAACGGCTTCGTCGTCCACCTGGCGAACCACGACATCACGCTCGCGGCGGTCTCGCGAGCGCCGCTGGCGAAACTGCAGGCGTACAAGCGACGGATGGGATGGACGTTTCCCTGGGCGTCGTCGCAGGGCAGCGATTTCAACTCCGACTTCAGCGTCTCGTTCAGCGAGGAGCAGCAGCGCAAGGGAGGAATCGAATACAACTACCGGCGGGGCGGCCACGTGATGGACGAGACAACCGTCGTTCCGGAGCCCCTGGCCCAGTTCGCGGCCATGTGCGGAACCGACGCGGCCACGTTCACCCGCGACAGGCCGGGCATGAGCGCGTTCGTGCTTGAAAGCGGCGTCGTCTACCATACCTATTCGACCTACGCGCGTGGGCTGGACGTCCTCTGGGGCGCATATCAGTGGCTTGACCGCGCCCCGAGGGGGCGCAACGAGGCGGGCATCTGGTGGCGCCGGCACGACGAATACGAAGCCCTCGCCCAAAGCGCCGGCTCGTGTTGCCACGCGGCGAAGTCGCCCGCGTGAACATCCCCGCTGCCGCCAAGCTGACCATCGCGTCTGCCCCTGACGTCAAGCGGTCGGAGGCGGCAAAAGAGTGTGCAAAAGGAGCCGCTGCCGGCTACGATGTGGGCACCTTCACCATGCTCGAACAGCCTGTTTCAAGGGATGACATCCGATGAGACGTTTTCTGGCCCTCGCCGCGGTGGTCTTTGCGCCGGGGCCGGCATTCGCGAGGGCGGAAGACGCCAAGCCATTGCTTATTGTGGCCCCCGATGCTTTTCATGAAGCACTGCAGGGTTATCGGCAATACAAGCAAGAGCGATGGTCTGTGGAAATCGTCTCGCTCGAAAGCATCTTGCGCGAGACACCTGGCTGCGACGATCCGGAGCGAGTCAAACGGTTTCTTTTTCAGCAATGGAAGGCTGGCAACGCCGGCTATGCCTTGCTCGTCGGCGACGCCGACATTTTCCCCGTTCGATACATGGTGCTCGACCGGGTCACTCCCGCAGCATTTGATTACGCCTTCTATCCGAGTGATCTCTACTATGCGGACCTGGCGCGAGACGACGGCACGTTCGACGACTGGAACGCGCGGAAAGACGATTTCCACGCCGGCTATTTCGGAGAGGTACGCGGCGAAAAGAACAAAGCCGACGCCATCAACTTTGACCAGGTCGATTACCGGCCCGACCTCGCCGTCGGACGTTGGCCGGTAAGCAGCGTGGACGAGCTGCAAATCGTCGTCGCCAAATCGATGCTCTTCGAGCAGGGGGTCTCCGCCGGCGACCGCGCCGGCCTGAAAGGTGCAGCCTTGTTCTCCGTTGGCGGTTGGGTCGACAGCCGCGACCTGATGGATCAGATCGCTCGTCGCATGCCATCCGATTGGAGCGTCGAAAAACGCTACTACGCCGACCGTCAACGAAACGACAAGACAGGGCCGCCGAACGAAGAGCAACTTGTCGAGCTACTCAATCACGGCCAGCGGATCGTCTTTCATGCCGGCCACGGCCAGGACGACGCCTGGGAACAGTGTTTTTCGATTCGTTCGTTCGAGAAGCTCACCAACGGCGACCGCCTGCCGGTGATGATTTCGGCCGGATGTTCGACGGCCCGTTTGGCAACCCTACCGCCGTACGAAGCCTATGTCGACGTCGACGGAAAGGAACACGCAGGCACGAATTTTGGTGAAGTATTCGACGGTCCCCCTCCCCCTCCCCCGCCGGCGCCGTATCAGAAGGGACGCTTCAATACGACCGGCTTGGGTGAGAAGCTGCTGCGCAGCGGGCCCGTGGGCGCCGTGGCTTACATCGGCTGCAACACCGGCAGCCAACCCTGCGGGCTCACGCTGCTCGACGGTTTTTCCATGTCAATCGCGGAGCATCCAGGTAATCTTCTCGGCGACGCCTGGGTACAAGCAGTCAGGTATTATTATGACCACGAGCATCTTGCCGCTCTGTCGCCGAACAACGACTGGTATCCACCGAGCATCTTCTTTCAGGGAATGAAATTCATGCTCTACGGCGATCCCACGTTGCCGGTGGGAGAGGGCAACCGGGAGTAAAGAAATACCGGCCGATTGAGCCCCGCCCGCTGCTCACCACTCGCCGTGAGGGCTCCGCGCAATTGGCCCGGACGGACCTATTATTGGGCGGCGGGTTCGGGCAGATTCATGAAGACGTAGGGGTTGTTCCGCTCGTTGAAGGTCGCCTTGTCAACGCGCCACACTTCCTGTTCTTTCCAGAAAGCAGCAATTTCGTCGCTGTTCAGGCGAGCGAGAGCGTACTGCCAGCGGTTGACGTCCTTCGTTCCGCGCGCCTCCAGAAGAAGAAAGACCTCAACATCCGTTCCCACCACGAACGCGAAGAGAGCGCCGTCCACGACGTCGTTTTTGGGGCTCGAATACCGGTAGAGCGGGTTTGTCAGCAGGCGCAACGACTGCCGTTCCCCTTCGGAGTTCTGCCGGTAGTCTATCAGCACGGCCGTAAAGTCGTTGGCCATGGAGCGCATCTGCTGCAAGCGTCGCGGGGCCGCCCCAGCGGGAGGCGGGGCATCGGGCACGTCCCGAAAGACGATTCCCGGTGTATCCGATCTCCAGGCCACGGTCTGGCTCCGTTCCCCAACGAGCGTGGCGGGTGATAGCGAGAGGAATTCTCCTGAAAATCCCCAAGCCGGTTCCCACACCTTGTATAGCGACATGACGGCTTCCGGACGGCCGTCGCCCGTCCAAAGGTAGATTTCGCCGTGCATCCGCCCCGTCGCGGGGTTCGTCCAGCGCAAGATCGGCTTCGGATTGAGCGTTAGCGCTGCCGCATCTTCTCCCATGGCGATCTTCCAGCGAGGCAACTCGGCTCGAATCAATTGGGCTGTCGCGCTGAGTTCCTCGGCATCGCGACCTGACGGCTCGACCGGCTCGTCGGGAGTCGCGCCGTGGGCGACACCCATTGCCAATCCGGCGGCACTTAACCAAAGAATTGCCGATTTGAACGTGCGCGCGGCCATGATTCTAGCTGCATCGAGACAAGCGGAAGCGCGATGCCAACCAATTTAAGACGCTACGTCTTATCCGTCAAGGCACGCGAAGGTTACTTTGGGGTTGGTGCGAGTGCACGTTCCGGGTTATTACACAATAACCTGATGGACCTAAGACTCATGTTCGGCCAGGCTTAGCCGCCGATACTATCGGTGGCACTCGTGTTGCTGCGGTGGAGCGGTGAAAGTCTTCTGCGACGACAACGTTGATTCAATTCCCGCAGCTTATCCCGTCGTCGCCGGTCACGGGACAGGTTTGGAGGGGGCTGGCGGCTTTCGGCTCGGCTACCGGCGGTGGCTGGATGGGCTGCGGGGTCTGGCGATTCTCTCGGTCCTGGCGTTTCATCTCGGCCTCTTGCCGGGGGGTTCTCTGGGCGTCGACGTCTTCTTCGTTCTCAGCGGGTTTCTCATCACGGCGCTGCTGGTCGAAGAATGGCAATGGTGCGGGACGATTAGCCTGAGGGCCTTCTACCTGCGCCGCGGTCTGCGGCTCCTGCCGGCCTTTCTTGCCCTTTTGTTGGTCCTTTTCCTCTCCAGCTTCTGGATGCCGTCCGCCGCAGAAGCGGGTGCGCGAAGGTCGGAAGTGCTGGTGGCGGGCTGCTACGTCGCCAATTGGCCGGCGATTCACCAGACCGCCATGCCGACCCTCGGACATACCTGGTCCCTGTCGGTCGAGGAGCAGTTCTACCTGCTGTGGCCCATGCTCTTGTACGGCATGCTCAGGCTGACATGGTCGCGGCGTCGGATTCTTCTGCTCGTCTGCACGGGGATCTTCGCCTCGGCGGCGTGCCGAATGGTGCTGTACTTCCTGGACCGGACCAGCCCGGAAAAGGCGGCCACCGTGCTACGCCTGTACATGGGCCTGGACACCCGAGCCGACACGCTGCTGGTGGGGTGCCTGGTAGGTCTGCTGGCGTCGTGGGATCTCTTGCCGCGATCCGAGCGATTCGTTTCCTGGGTCCGGGTGGCCTCGCTGGCGTCCGTAGCGTCGCTGATTTACATCACCCGACACCGATGCCTCGACCACGCCCAGTTCTACTACGGGCTGTTCACGGCGGTTGCCCTGATGGTCGGCTGCGTTGTCGTCCACATGCTGTTACGACCGTCCCGGCTCGGCTCACTCCTGCTGGAGTGCCCGCCCCTCGTGTACATCGGGCGCCTCTCCTACGGCATCTACCTGTTCCACATCCCGGTCATCTCTTGGCTCGGGCCAACCGAGCTTGGGTGGGGGCATCCGACGAAAACACTCACGGTCGTAGGCCTCACAAGCGTCGCGGCGATTCTCTCCTACCTTTGCATCGAGCGCCCATGTCTGCGGCTGAAGGACCTGTGGGGGCGCCGGGCTCCGATTGCGGTTGCGAACGCCTTGCCGCCGGCCGACAAGGTCTACGTCATCGAAAGCCCGGAACGAGCCGCGGCTTAATACGCCAGCCCGCCCGGACGCGATTGCCACGCGGGGCGTTGTCCGTTATGGTCCGCCATTGTGGGCTCGCGCGCAGATTGCACCGATACCAAGCCTGAAGACCATGAGGCGACAGGTCCGCATTACTGCCGAGTGTTCGGGTCGAGTCTCCTCCCTGACGCGCCGGGTCGTCGAGACAACCGTCGTCACGATCGTCGTTCTGGCGCTGGCCATGACCTGGCAGATCCAGTGTTTCGTCGTGTCGGGGGCGTCGATGGCCGAGACGCTGCTCGGCCAACACCGCCAGCTTACCTGTGGGAACTGCGGCCGGGAATTCCGTTGCGCCGACGACGAGCCGATTATGTTCGGCAAGCGCGCGGTCTGCCCAAATTGCGGCGACACGGAACAACGTCTCGACAAGGCCCTCGCCGCCGCCGGCGACGCCGTGGTTGTCGACCGCAGCGCCTTTGAGCTTCGCTCGCCCGAACGTTGGGAGCTGGCCGCGTTCCGCGCGCCGGGCCGCCCCACGCAGATTTATGTGAAGCGGATCGTCGGCCTGCCGGGAGAGGCGATCGAGCTGCGGCACGGCGACGTCTACGCCGACGGAAAAATCCAGCGCAAGACGCTCAAAACCCTGCGGTCGTTGGCCGTGGCCGTTCATGAGGCGGCGTACGATTCGCCAGCCATCGAGCCGCGCTGGCAGCCCGACGAGCCGCAAAGCGGCTGGCGACGAAACGGCTCGCGCTTCTGGCGGCCGGCGACCGCGGCCTCCCAAGAGGGGGCGCCAATCGACTGGCTCACCTATCATCATCGCGAGCGGCAACCGGCCGGCGGCACGGCCGAAGGGCGGCCGGTCGCCGACGACTGCGGATACAACCAGTTGTGGCCGGTGGCGGCGTCGCATCTGGTGCGAGACCTGCTCGTCCGCTGCCGGATGCGCTGTTCGCCTCGAGGCCGGGTGCTCTGGCTGCTCACCGACGGCAGGTCACAGTTCTTGGTGACGCTCGACCGCGGCCGGCGGACCGTAACCGTCAGCCAGGACGGCCGGCAGATCGACCAAAGGGACATGCCAGCCGACTCGGCGTCGGATGACATTCTCTGTGAGCTGGCCGTCTGCGACGAGCAGGTTCTCGTGGGATTAAACGGCCGCGAGGTCGCCGCCGTGCCCTACGATCCGCCCGACGCAGGGTTCCATCCCACCTCGCGGCCCGTGGCGGTTGGCAGCCAGGGGGACGAGATTGAGGTCTGGGACGTGGCTCTGCTGCGCGACGTGTACTATGTCGGATCGGCGGGACGCGGCAATGCGGCCCAAGATCGGCTGGCGGCCGACGAATACTTTATGCTGGGCGACAACAGCCCCCGGTCGGGCGACAGTCGGGAGTGGTCGCGGCCGGGCGTTCCTTCGTATCATTTGATAGGCAAACCGTTTGCGGCGTTTCCCTCGGGCTTGCTGTCGCGAGAGGGGGGAAGTTTCCAAGTTCCGGATTCCAGACGTTTCCGCTATATTCACTGACATGGCGAAGAAGAACCAGAACGCCCCTTCGCGGGGCAAGAGCGATCCGAAAGCCGAAGACAAGCCGAAGTCGCCCCCGCGCGACAGCATGCGCGAAACGGTCGAATCGATCGTGATCGCCTTCGTGCTGGCCTTTCTTTTCCGCACTTTCGAGGCGGAAGCCTTTGTGATTCCCACCGGGTCTATGGCGCCCACGCTGATGGGCCGACACAAGGACCTGACGTGCTCCAACTGCGGCCATCCCTACCGCGTCAGCGCCAGCGACGAGGAGCGGCGAGACGGCGAGGCCTGGCAAAGTCAGGCTCAGGAGGAGGCCAACAAGGTCGTGGCATCGATCTGCCCGGTGTGCAGGTTCCAGATGGATTTCGGCCCCGGAGGAGAACAGGCCTCCGTCCCGCACGCGTCGTACAAGGGCGACCGGATTCTCGTGGCCAAGTTTCCCTACGAGTTTTCCGATCCGAATCGCTGGGATGTCGCCGTTTTCAAAAACCCCAGCCGCGCCAAGGAGAATTACATCAAGCGGGTCGTGGGGCTGCCGAACGAGACGGTGGTGATCAGCCGCGGCGATATTCACACAACGCAACAAGACCTGAGCTACGACACGCTCGACGTGTCTGTCGTGGCCAAGATGCGGCGGGAGGGCGTGGTCGAGATCGAGCGCAAGCCTCCGTCGAAAGTCGAGGCCATGTTGCAGGTCGTTCACGACAACGACTACCTGCCTCCCCATATGCCGCTGCGCTGGGAGCCGCAAACGCCTGGCTGGGAAACCGTCGACGACGGCAAAGCATTTGAGTTTGACGGCACGGCCGCGGGGGACACGGTGATCGTCTACAACCACCTTCTGCCCACGCCCGCGCTCTGGGAAATGCTCGACGAGCATCCGGAGATGACGGTCACCACGGAGGACGTGCCTGCCCAACTGATCACCGACTTTTACGCCTACAACACGAGCGAACTGCAACAGCCACCCCCCCGCTACGACGCCGACGTGTACGGCAACCACTGGGTAGGAGATCTGGCGATCGAATGCAGCATGGAGGTGAAAGGGAGCAAGGGGGAGGCCATTCTGCAGCTCGTCGAAGGCGGGCAGATTTTCGAGTGCCGGATCGACGTGGCCACGGGCAAGGTGCGGTTCAGCCTGCCGGGAACGGACGTGGAAGAGATGGAGGCGCAAACGGCCGTTCGCGGACCCGGCACCTACCGCCTGCGGTTCGCCAACGTCGACGATCAGCTCCTGCTGTGGGTTAACGGCAAATCGGTCGCGTTCGACGGCCGCTACAAATCGCTTGGGAACCTCACGCCGACGGAGCAGGATCTCGCCCCAGCCCGCCTGGGCGCAAACGGCGTCGCGGTCCGCTTCGGGCAACTGCGCATCTTGCGAGACGTGTACTACATCGCCGTGAACGGCACCACGGTCGGCGACTTCGGACGTCTGGCCGATTTCCGCGATCCGACGCAGTGGAAGGCGTTCGCCACTGAGCCGGCCGTCTCCTTTCCGCTGGCGGCCGACCAGTTTCTGGTGCTGGGCGACAATAGCCCGCGCAGCCAGGACAGCCGCTTATGGAGGGCCTATGACGAAGAGGGACGCCCAGAGCACTACGTCAAACGCGAGCTCTTGATCGGCAAGGCCGTTTACATCTACTGGCCGCACCCGCTGGCGTTTCCCGGCCTGCCCGACACCTGGTGGTTCCCGTTCATACCCAACTTCGGCCGCATGGGGTTTGTGAGGTAGAGGGTTGCCGGGGCAATCCGCCTTGTCTCGCGGTCGAGTTTAACGAAGGTCAGGGAGGACCGATGGACAACGAAGTACTTTCGGTTCACGGGCTGGTCAAGATCTACGGCCGCCGCCGGGTGGTCGACGGCGTCGACTTCGAGGTGCTGCAGGGGGAGATCGTGGGACTGCTCGGTCCCAACGGTGCGGGCAAAACCACCAGCTTTCGCATGGCCTGCGGCATGATCGAGCCGTACGCCGGCAAGGTCATTCTCAACGGCCTGGACGTCACCGGCTGGCCGATGTACCGCCGCGCCCGCGAGGGGGGCATGGGTTACCTGGCCCAGGAATCGAGCGTGTTCCGCAAGCTGTCGGTCGAGAACAACCTGCTGGGCATGATGGAGATGCTCGGTTTCGACCGCAAGCGCCGCCGCCAGCGGTGCGACGAGCTGCTCGACAAGTTCGACATCGCCCGGCTGCGAAAATCGCTGGCGATGTCGCTCTCGGGCGGCGAGCGGCGGCGGCTGGAAATCGCCCGGTCGCTCGTCTCCGATCCCCGGCTGATTCTGCTCGACGAGCCGTTCACGGGCATCGACCCCGTGACGATCGCCAGCATCCAGCAGATCATCCGCTCGCTGCGCGACAGCGGCATTTCGATCCTGATCACCGACCACCAGGTGCGTGAGACCTTGCAGATCACCGACCGCAGCTACGTGATTCGCGGCGGGCGCGTCCTCTGTCACGGCCGCCCGCAAGAGGTCCTGGCCAACCCCGAAGCGCGCAAGTACTACTTCGGCGAAGGGATGGATTTGCCCGGCGCCGCCGCCTGAGGGCGTGCCGTCAGCAGCCGCCCTGGCGTCGTGCCTTGCCCATCCGATCGCTGGCCTGGGGTGCGACGCGCGACTGACGCGGACAGGGCTATCGTGATTGAATCTTCTCCAGAGCCATTGAGCATCGCCAGGCTAATTAGTCACGACAAAGAGAAAGCCCTTCGACGTTCTCGCCGAAGGGCTCATTTTAAAGAACAGTCGGGTTTATCGCCGCGACAGATACCCACCTCGCACAACTCGCGTCGGCCTGATACCTCGACGCAGGTTGACCGTCCAGACGCCCCGGCCGATGTGACCGTGCGACTTTGACGGCGGCCAAGCCATTTCGCCAGCGACGAGCAGATCCACACAAAACTGCAGCACCCGTCCTTCGCGTTTTGTGTGCCGGGCCTCTTGTCCATCTGGTAGGCTATTCTTCGTCAGCCTTTTGGTTCGGATCCATCCAAGTGAAACACGACGCAAGGGTATAGACGCTATGGCCGGAGTTGGAACACGAAAGGTTTTTGAGGACGACCGGGTTATTGTCTGGCATCTCGATCTGGAACTAGGTGGACAAGGCGAGCGGCACACGCACGAGTTGGACTACGTCGTCCGTGTTCTCTCGGGGTCAACATTGGAAGTTTCGGGTCCGGACGGCGAGTTGCTGGATACGGTTGAGCTCGAATCGGGCGGAGCCGTTAGTTTCCGAATCGACGGCGACCGAATCGTTTCGGATCGCCCGGGGTATCCTACCGTTCCCCGAACTCACAGTGCTCGGAATGTTGGCCCGAATACCTTCAGGGAAGTTCTCATTGAGTTCAAGAACTAGCCCGGATATTCGCCGCGTCCCCACCAAGCGCGAGGCGTAAGCGAGGAGCACGACGCAACTTCCCTCGCTCACGCTTCGGGTTAGTATCGGCGCACTCTGGCGCAAGCCTAAGGAGCCGGTGAATAACCCGGGCTGAGCGGCGGCCACGTACCGCAGGCAGCGACCAGCTACTCCGTCCCGGTCGTGACAATAGTTGTCTCGGTTACGGGACGACTCGGGAAGGCCATCCTCCGGGAACGACATGCCTGGCGGGAGGTCAGGCAAGAATTGGTTGGACGACGCGCGCCGGCTGACCGTTGGTGAGCTGTTGCTGACGGCCGTTGCTGTGATAGACGACCTTTGCGTGATCGAGGCCGAACTGGTGGAGGATGGTCGCCTGATAATCGTTGGGCGTCACCACGTCGACGGCCGCCTTGTGGCCGACTTCGTCGGTCGCCCCAAACGTCATGCCCGGCTTGAAGCCCCCGCCGGCTAGCCAGATCGAAAAACCCTGGCCGTTGTGGTCGCGGCCGACCTGGTCGTTCAGTTCTCCCTCGCACACGGGCAACCGGCCGATTTCACCTCCCCAGTGCACGATCGTGGAATCGAGCATGCCCCGCTGCTTGAGGTCGGTCACCAGCGCGGCGGCCGGCCGATCGGTGCGGCGGCAAATCGCCGGCAGAGCCGTGCGGAGGCCGTTATGGTTGTCCCACGGCTGCCCGCCCAGGAACAACTGCACGAAGCGAACTCCGCGCTCCACCAGCCGGCGGGCAATCAGGCAGCGCGTGCCGTACTCGCGCGTCTCGTCGTGATCGAGGCCGTACAACTTGTGGACGTGATCGGGCTCCTGCGAGACGTCGAGCGCCTCCTTGGCTTCCACCTGCATCGCGGCGGCCAACTCGTAGCTGGCGATTCGCGTTTCCAGGTCGGCCTCGCCCGGGTGCATCGCCAGATGGCGGCGATTCAGTTCTTCCAAAAAGCTCAGGTTCTGCCGTTGCAGGCGGCCGCGCAACTCCGGCGGAGGATCGAGATTGAGGATGCGCGGCTCTTGTGGCCGCAAAACGGTGCCCTGGTAAAGGGGGGGCATGAAGCCGCTCGACCAGTTGTGCGTGCCGTCGACGGGGTGCCCGCCCGGATCGGAGAGCACCATGTAGGCGGGCAGGTTCTGCGACTCGCTCCCCAGGGCGTAGACAAGCCAACTCCCCAGCGTCGGCCGCCCGGTCACACCGGCGATGCCTCCGTGGAAAAAGCGGATGGAGACTTCGTGGCCGTTGTGGCCCGTGTGCATCGAACGAAGGACGCAGATGTCGTCGACGATGCCGGCCGTGTGCGGCAACAGCTCCGAAACGTCGGTGCCGCACTGCCCATGCCTGGCGAACTTGAACGGACTGCCCAGCAGTTTCTTGCTGGCCCGGTTGACGAAACTATAGTGGACGTCGCCGCCGTAATCTTTGCCGCTGAGCGCCGTCAACTCCGGCTTGGGATCGAGCAGGTCAACATGAGACGGCCCGCCGTGCATGAAGAGCGAGATCATCGCCGTCGCCCGCGGCGCGAAGCTGGGGCCGCGCGGCTTCAGGTCGAGCGGCAAGTTCTCCCCCGGCTTGCCTGGCGTTTCCGCCAACAGCAAGCGGTCGTCCTGGAGGAGATGGGCAAGCGCAAAACCGCCGATCCCAAAGGCCGAACGGGTGAGAAACTCACGCCGGCTGTGAAAGCGAGCGTCAATCGACATACAGAAACTCGTTAGAGCTGAGAAGTTGCTGGCAAAGGGACGTCATCGCAGATAGCTCGTGGTCCGTCTTGCTGTCGCTGGCACGCAAGGCCGCGAGCTGCTCGACAATAAAGCGACACGCCGACTCCAGTTCTTCGAGAGTCGCCTCCCGTTGGTAGGCGATCCGCCAGGCGTAAGCGATTTGCTGCGGTATCGAAATACCTTGCGGCCCGTGAAAATCGGCGGCGGAGGTCCAACGGTCAATCTCGTGGTTCTCGGCGTCGCAGAGCTTGATCTGGGTGTTCCAGGTGAAAGAGTCGCAGTTCACGTCACCAAAGCAATCAACGACAAAGTCGATCGTATCGCCGACATGGACCTCGACGCGCGGCACGTCGGTGGCCGTTTCGCGCGTCTTCACCAGCCATTCGGCCAGCAACCCCGTGCGACTGCCCGCCGCGCGGGCGCGGATTCCGTCACCGTGCTCAGAAGGATGGTGCAGGACGCCGGAAATGGTAGCGAACCCGGCGTGCGGCGCGGTCCAACGACGGATGGCGGCGTGCCGCGTGTCATTGCCCGCATGGCCGCCCGCGGCGTTCAGCAGCACCCAACCCAAGCCGGCCTCGGGCAGGGTTGGGCCTCCCTGCCAGGCTGAACCCGTGAAGTGCGGCAGGGCGTTGAACTGCGTGACGCGGCTCTCGGCTTCGTCGAAAGCGCCCCAACCAAACTGCCAGGCGTCCGCATGTCGCGGATATTTTGTCGTCAGCGGCTGTACGTGGGGCGGGGCAAAATCGGCCGGAGTTTCGCTGCGCACGCGCTCGGCGAAGAGGTGGGCCTGCTTAAGGACGAACTCGCTGTTCATCAACATCAGCGACTGCGGGGCGCCGGTGCTCGGCACGCGCCGCTCGCAGTTCAAGGTCATGACCGGCGCGTCGAAGGTGCTCAGAAACGAGACCGGCTTGGAGCGACGGACTTCCAGGTAGACGCTGCGACGCGGCAACTCGTCCTTAACGACGACCTGGCCGACGAAATCGTCGACCACGGGAACCGCCGGACCGAATTGCGCGCGGTTGAGCTGACCGCTCGCCGTCAGGATGCGGTCTCGCAGAATCTCCGCCTCCAGCCGCCGCACGGGATAATGCCAGTAATAGGAGTTGTCACCGTCGAGCGCTCGTGGGTCGATGGCCCCGCTCGCCAGGGGACGGGCGACGGACGACTGGCGGAAGATGGTCGAGAGCATGATCAGCTTGTGCATCCGTTTCATGCTCCAACCCTGGCGTGCGAACTCGTCGGCCAGCCAGTCGAGCAACTCGGGGTGCGTCGGCCGCGTGCCGAGCATGCCGAAATCGCCCGCGGTATCCACCAGCCCGCGGCCGAAATGGTTGAGCCAGATGCGATTTGCCAGCACGCGGCCCGTGAGCGGGTGCTTGCCGCTCATCAGATGCCTAGCCAGCGCCAGACGGCGGCCGGATGTCGGCAACCGTGGATCGTCGCCGGCGATCTCCAGCCGCTGCCCGTCGGCCGCCGCGATGGTCAGGTCGCCCGGCAACACCTCCTGTTTCGGCTGGCGATAATCGCCCCGGTAAAACACGTGCGTGGCCGGCAGCGTCCCCTGCAACTCGTTGGCCACGCTTACAAAATCTTCGACGGGTTTCTCGGCCCGCTTGGCGGCGATCTTGGCCTGGTCGCCCTTGAGCTCGTCGGCGGCCGCCTGGTTGTACTGATAGAGCACGCCGGGCGAAATGTTGACCTTAGGATTGGCGGCCAGCAGTTGCTTCTGCTCGTCGGACCGCTTGTCGCCGGGCGTGTTGTACGCATCGCGCAGCTTGCCGCGCAGCTCTTCCGGAAACTTTTCGAGTTCTTTTTCCAACGCCTCGTTAACGAACTTCGTTTGCTTGGCGTTGTAGACCTCTTGCAGCGTATTGGCTTCGGCTTCCACGGCCGCCGCTTTGGCCCGGTCCTGGTCCGTGTAGAGCGACAAACGCCGCTCCGACGGCCGTCGCCAGTGGGCCGGGTCGAGGGTCGGCTCAAACACGGCCCGCAGCCGGTAATAATCGCTCTGTGGAATGGGATCGTAGCGGTGGTCGTGGCATTGAGCGCAGCCCACGGTGAGTCCCAGCAACGAGGATCCGACGATCTTCAACGTGTCGGCCAGCATCTGGTTGGCTCCCTCGGCCGTGTCGCCGCCGCCGGCCGTGGGGTCGGCAGCCGTGAGCAAAAAGCCGGTGGCGGCGAGCACTTCGATCTGCTCGGGCGGCAGATTGCTCCACGGCTGCGGCACCAACTCGTCGCCGGCAAGCTGCTCGGTGACGAACCGGTCGAACGGCTTGTCCTCGTTGAACGAACGTATGACGTAGTCGCGAAACTTGTAGGCGTACGGCCGCGGCGTGTCGTCGCTGCCGTTCCCCTCCGAGTCGGCATAGCCGGCCACATCAAGCCAATGTCTTCCCCAACGCTCGCCGTAGTAAGGCGAAGAAAGCAAGCGGTCGAGCAACCGATCGTAGGCCTGGTCGCTTGTGTCGGCCACGAAGTCGGCGATCTCCTGCGGCGTGGGGGGCAGTCCGGTCAGGTCGAACGATGCCCTGCGGATAAGCGTCAGCCGGTCGGCATCGGGGGCGAAGCGCAGTCCCTTCTCGCGTAGTTTGGCTAGCACGAAGGCGTCAATCGGCGTCCGCACGATGTCGGCCTGCGGCTGCTGAGCGAGCATCACTTCGTCGTGAACCACGCCTGGCAGCGTAGGCGGCTCGCTGCGGCGAATCGGCTGGAACAACCAAAAAGCCCGTTCATCGGGCGTGATGTCGATGCCCGGCGGCAGGGCCTCCGGTTCGTCGCGCAGGATCGGGGCGCCCGCGGCAATCCAGCGCTCAAGGACGGCCAGCCGCTCGGGAGGTACTTTCTTCTGCCCCGGCGGCATCTCGCCCGCCTTGACCCGCGCCAAGAGCAGGCTGTCCGCGGCGTTTCCTGGCGCGATGGCCGGCCCACTATCGCCACCACGAACGATGAACCGCCGCAGCCGCAGGTCGAGATTTCCTTCGACCTTTTCTCCCCCGCCGTGACAGTCGAAGCAATATTCCTTGAAAACGGCCCTGGCACCGCGCTCGAAGCTCGGCGTATCGTCGGCCTGGGCTGGACCACTGATGGCGAGAGCCAGTGCGGCAAGGATCAGGATCGGATAAGTCCCTCGGTTCATAGTCTTCGGGAGACCCAAACGAGCTTGGTAGGTTGTGGTATGTCCGGGCAAGCGGGCAGGTACAAACAACGCCCGGACGGCGGGTGCACGCTTCAATTTACGCCGTTTCGCTCGGCGCATCAATCTGATCCGGGCAGTGATGCCCGTTAGGTCCGGCTACGACGACACTGTCGCGAGTGCAGGCCGCGGTCTTGGTGCGCGCCGCCGCCAGTCAACTGTGGCCGCGAGCGTGCCGTCTTTCCGGCCCCTCCGCTCGCCCCCGCGATTCTTCACCCCGAGCGGCTGCCGTTTCGCGAAGCGAGTTTGCAGGAAAGTTGCTCAGTTGAGGTGGTTGTTACCACCCTGTTGAGCGGTTAACTTGCTCGGAGAGGCCTCTCTGAAACAGTTGGAGTTGAACAATCGGCCGCTGACCGGCGAGGGTTTTAAGCAAGCGACTGGGCTCCGGTCGCTCGAAGTCCTGCACAGGCTCAACGAGCCGAGTCCCACCATTGAGCGAGGGATCACAGCATGAGCAACCTGCAACGAGGAGTCATGGGCCGGTGCGTTTATGCGTTAGGGGTCCTTTCGGTTGCGGCCTTGGTCCGTCTTGCTGGAGCTGGGGCTGACGAGCCGAAGCCGTTCGATCCAGATGCAGTCTTCAAACGAGCCGCGGTCGCGTTCCAGGCGGCAGACCGCGATGGCGACAACAAGGTTACACGCAACGAGTTTCTCGCTTCCGACTACCAAGGGAATCGCGATGAGCGAATTCGACTATTTAATGAATTCGATTTCGAAGGTGACGGAATCTTTGAATTCGATTTCGAAGCGGACGGCGCGTTGGATCGCAACGAATTCCTCAAGCTTGTCTCGCCGACGGACGAGCGGCCGACGATTCGTGACCCGCTGGCCGACTTAAAGGAGGCCGCCTTGGCGAAGTGGCGGTCCGAACTCGCCGCCGCCGACCGCGACGGCGACGGGGCTTTGGCTCGCGACGAATGGCCGGCCACGCGAATCGCCGCACAAGTTCCGGCTGTGGCCGAAGTCGCCTTCGAGCAATGGGACCGGAATCACGATGGCAAAGTCGACGTCGCCGACGCGAAGTGGTTGTTGGAGGTTGCCTATGGACTGACCCAGTTGGATGGCCGCGCCCTGCGCACGCGGACAGGTCGAGTCTTTAGCTGGTACTTTTTCCGCAGTGTGGACAGCAACCACGATGGAACCTTGTCACGCAGTGAATTCGTTAATCGATTGTTCTTCGGAAAGGAGAAGAACGCGATTCTATTCGACAAGCTCGACGCCGACGGCGATGGGCAGCTCACCGCCGAGGAGACGCGGAAATTTCTCTGGCACGACACTCTCGCCAACTTCTTCACCTTTGACCGAAACCTCGACGGATTTCTGACGACGGATGAATTCATCGCAATCGGCTGGGGCCAGAACCTCGGTCTGCGAAGCGTGCGTGCGTTCGATGATGATGGCGACGGACGAGTCTCCTTCTCGGAGTTTCGCAGCACGACATTTGCCAACCAGGCTTCGGATTGGCTGCGGCCGCGGCACGACGTCGACCACGACGGCCGGCTCTCCTTCTCGGAATTCTACCTCGAACGGACGCCAATACTGATCGCCCAGAGCCGCTGGTTGTTCGACAACTTCGACCTCGATCACGACGGCTTTTTGTCGACGGTGGAGTTCGAGTTCGACGCGGGCTTCGCCAAGTGCGATAGCGACGGCGACCGGCAGTTGACGCTGCAAGAGTTCCTCGGGTCCGCCCCAGAAACGGAACACGCCGATCGCACTGGACGCTTCCTGGTGCTCGATTTCGACGGCAATGGGAAGCTCAATGGAGAAGAGTACGACGCTTTCTCGCTGCCTGTCGACGAGCGCGGCAGGGTGCCTGATCCGATGGCCGAACTCGCCGATGCTGCGCTGGCAAAATGGGAAGCCCTCGCGGCCGCGGCCGACCGCGATCGCGATGGGGCACTGTCGCAGCAGGAATGGCCTGCCGACCGGATCGCGAAGGAACTGCACGAGTTGGCTCAGGTGCCGTTTGCGCAATGGGACCGGGCCGGCGACGGCCGGGTGAACCGGGCCGATGCCCGCTGGCTGGTCGACGTCGCCTATGGCCTGGCGAAGCTCGACGGCCAGCCTCTGCGCACGCCGAACGGCCGGATGTTCGCCTGGTACTTCTTCCGTCGCCACGACCGCGATCGCAACGACCTTTTGTCGCGAGACGAATTCGTGGCAGGATACCATCCCGGGAACGTTAACACCTTCGAGCTCTTCGAATCGCTCGATGCCGACGGCGACGGGGAGTTAACTCACGAGGAGACCTTGTCGGTGTTCTGGCACGACATGCTAGGCACCTTCTTCGTGTACGACCGGAACAAGGACGGCTATCTGAACGATGACGAGATTCGGGCCATCGGCTGGGGCAGGTACCTCGCAAGCCGCACCGTGCCGGCGTTCGATATCGACGGCGACGGAAAGCTCTCTTTCCGTGAATTCCGGCTGACCAACTTCGCCAACCAGGCTGCCGATTGGTGGCAACTGAGAGATCTCGACAACGACGGACAAATCTCCTGGCGGGAGTTCTACCAGGAGAAACCGCCGCTGCTTGTGGCGCAAAGCCACTTCTTCTTCGATCGCTTTGATCGCAATCACGACGGCTTGCTTAGTCCGTTTGAGTTCCCCAGCGAAGCGGATCCCGCTCACGGGCGGATTCTAGGCTACGCCGAGATGCTCGAGCGCCTGCTTCCGCAGGAAGTCCGATTCGCCGGGCACATTTGCGCGTTGAGCGACACGCAGACCGCCGCGCTGAAACAGTCGGCCTCTGCCGCCATCGAACGACTGGTCGAAAGATCGGTGACGACGACAGACAAGAACCAACTGCGGGTCGCGGGCAGGGGCGGCGTTGGCGGGCCCGCGCCGGCCCAGACGGCATTCGATCTGGCGATGATGCGCGCGCCGCACCTGCTGCTGCGCCGCGAGCTGGTGGCGCTGCTCCGCTCGCAGGCAGAACGGGGCGACAAAGCGAGCGGCGATTCACCCGCCGTGCCGCAAAGCTGGCAAAAACTCGAAGACGAGCGGCTGCAAGCCGAAAAACGCCGCAAGCGAGCCGCCAGTCTCGCGCACGTGGCGATGCTCGATGAGAGGCTGTTGTTGACGGACAGGCAGCGGCAAGTGCTGTGCGAACTCCTGGCCGGCGGGCCCAGCGATGCCTGGTGGCAGCCCATCAACAATCTCGTGTTCCTCAACACGCAGGTCGAACAGCTATTTGCGGGGCTTTCCTCGGACGGCTGGCAGGGCCTGTTTGTGCCCGAAGAGGAGCTGGTCAAGATCCTCACGGCCAGGCAATTGGCCACCTTCAAGGAGCTTCAACAACCACAAGAGTATGAGTTCTTTTACGCGCAGCAGCTTCCGGCAAAGCCGGCGGACGCCCCGGCTGCAGCGGCAGGCAGGGCAGCCGCAGGGAGAGGCGGAGCGGGCCCCCAGGTCGTCCAGCAGCGCCTGAGGTTGCGCTTCTTGCGCCAGCGGCCAACCGACGAAGTTCAATTGCGGGAACTTACCAACTATGTCGAACAGCGGCTGGACGAAATGAAAGTGGTGTGCGCCCTGGGCGAGTCGGCGCGTGCCAAGTTGTTGCTTGCCATGAAGCTGGACCTGGCACGGTTGCGCGAACAATGGTCGTCGCGGGCACCCGATAAGCTGAACGAGGGCGAAGAGCTCATGGTGCGAAAGGTGGAGATGAGAGCAGGGGAGCTGCCGCCCTTGGCGATCTTCCGTGGTCCGGATTCGAACTTCGAAAAAACGCTGCAGGGCCGGCTCCTCGAGGACCAGAAAAAGAAGCTGGCGGCCGTGGACGCCGACCGGCGTCGTTTTCAACGCCAAGCGCTAGTGGCGACCGTGGTGGCCGGTTTCGAGCGAATGGCGGGGCTCACCGCAGCGCAATGGGATGCGCTGGCCGCGCTGTTCGGCGAGACGATCGCCGACGTCGAGGTAGAGGATCCCGACGATTTGCGGTTGGAGTGTCTGCGCCGTATGGCTCAGCTTCCCTTCGAGCGCTTGCAGCACCTCCTGCATGAATTTCAGCAGGTTGGCGCGCAGCAGCAACACGCGCAGTTGATCGGATCCGCCCAGCAGTTGGAGGCGGCCCGCCAACAAGGCGGCGCGAAGCGGCCTGCATCTCCGTAGGGGCTCGATCACGACAAGGGCCTTAATGTGACTCCTTTCAGACCCGTTCTGCCGCCTTGCGGGTGCCGCTGTGCCGGTCGGTTTCGGCATACACCATCAAACGCCCCGCGACCCATCCCAGCAGGGAGCTGAACGGGGCCTTGGTAGCATTCGCGAGATCTTTTCTAACACACCATCTCGCTCACCATCGGCACGCGGTGGATGGGGTCGAAAAAAGCGAAACCCGGCCACGATGCTCGGAAACCGGTTGGGCGTTGCTTTTTCAGCAAATGTGGCGAGCCGCCCAAGCGACTCGACAAGCTTCGGCGTGATAGGTTCGAGCCTCGTATCGCCCACTGCATCACGTCCCGCCGGCCACGATTGCGGGTGCTTCATTTGATTCGCAATCGCCCTGGCCTAATTAGGTTCCTGACACCTTTGTAACCGGGAAAGCTTCCCGACGGATCGCGTGCATCCAAGCGGGCGCTTGACATAGTACTATGTCTGACTAAATAATAAGCCATGCAAAGAATTGAGAGGGATGCCCTGCGCGGGCATCTGGAAGCGATGGTACTGGCGTCGCTGGACCGGGGCGAAGGCCACGGATTCGAGCTCATGCGCCGGCTGGAGGCGCTTGGCTCTGGGGCGTTGACTCTCAAGGAGGGGACCCTCTATCCAGTTCTTTACCGACTGGAGGAGGCAGGCCTAGTGCGGGGTGAGTGGGAAAACGACTCGCAGGGCCGGCGCGGTCCGAGGCGCCGAATCTACCGGCTCACCGCTAAAGGCCGGCGCGAGCTCGCACGGCGCCGCGAGGATTGGTCGCACTTTGTCGCGGTCGTCGGTCGGATCCTAGGAGCGCCCGCATGAAGCCGCAAATGTTCATCGAAAGCATTGAGCAGATCGTGACTCCAGTTCGAGCCAGCGGAATGCGAAAAGACCGGATGCGCGAGGAACTGGCAGCCCACCTGGTCGCGAGTTGGGAAGAGGAACTGGAGCGCGACGGCAACGAACCAGCCGCCGCCGAGCGGGCCATCCGGCGACTGGGGGATGGCGTAATGCTCAGCAGCGGACTCCAGGAATCCGTGCCCTTCCTGGAGCGATGGCTCTTTACCCCGTTGCCATTTCTGAACTGCCTCGACGATCTGGATTTTGCCCTGCGTCGAAAGAATTCTGAAACTCCCCTTCGCCATGCGGCGCGCATCGCGATTGTGATGACGGCTGCGATCGCCGCTTTGGAGATGATCGCCGTCCCCGTGGCATCCGTGATCCAAGCAAGGCGCTGCTCGGACCAACCGACGGCGGCCCTCTTTGCTGCCGCCTCGCTGATGTTTACTGCTGCCGGCGGCATACTCTTCACGCTCCTCTTCGAGGCGACGATTCGCGCCCTTCGCGAGGCAAGCTGGCTCCAGATGCGAGTGGTGGTTTGCATGGCGCTGGCGAGCCTCTTCGTGATCGGCCTGGGCCTTGGCTTCGTTTCGATCGTCTCCCTCGGCGGGCATCCGCAGGCGTTGTTCGCCTGGTCCGATTGGCCGCGGCTGCTCGCCTGCTCGCTTATCGCCCCGCCGATGCTGGCTTCCGCCGCCCGTGACGAGCGATCGCGGCAACGCGCTCAATGCGGGTGGGGAATGGCCCGAGCTCTCAAGGTGACTCGAGTCCAAGGATAACATGCATGCCATCGCCCCCATCGGCCGTATTCCTGCTCATCGGATTCGGGATGATGGCCGTCGCCGTCCTCGCCGTCCTTGCTTGGCGCCGGTGGAGGGGGGCCTCTTGGGTCGCCTTCGGCCTCGGCGCCCTGGCATGGGTCGTGGGCGTCGCGCTGAAGTTCGGCTGGTCTCTCCCCACGAACTCGCTCATTCGCCAAGGCCTTGAAAAAGTATTGCCGCAATCGGTCTCCGCCCCGGCGTTCTGGTTGTATGTTGGCCTGCTCACGGGGGTCTTTGAGTGCGGAATCAGCCTTCTGTTCGTGAAACGAACGCGATTGAAGAGCAGCGGGTGGGAAGGAGCGGTAGCCTTCGGCATCGGGTTCGGGGCCGTGGAAGCCTTCCTTCTGGGCCTCATCCAATTCCTGGGACTTTTGGTGGCCGTTGCTATTTGGGATCGCTTCCCCGAGGATGCGAGGACGGCTTTCAGTCAGTCTCCAATCGGACTTGGCGTCGCCTACGTCCCGTTGCCGATAGCGGAAAGGCTGTCCGCGCTCTTAGCCCACGTGTTCACCTGCGTGCTCATCGTCTACGGCGTCCGGGCCGGTGAACAGCGTTGGTTCTGGCTGGCGTTCGTTTATAAGTCGGTCCTGGACGCGTTCGCCGCATGGGGCATACTGGCCACCGAGTTCTCGAAGTCGATCTCAGGCATGATCGCTTTCGAGTCCGCGATCGGTGTGTTTGCGTTCCTCGGTTTGGCGGGTCTTGCCTTCCTACGCGGGCGATTCTGACACCCGGCTGTTTTCCGAGTTTGCAAGCTGGCGTTTCAGCCCAAGCAGTCGTCGCCTCTCAGGTGGTGCGCCGCGACGCGCACGGATTGTGCTCATGGTTGCCGTTCGACGCACATTGGGCCGCGCCCCTCGGCACCTTTGGAAGGTGCGTCTCCCTGCTTGAGTGAAATCGTCCGAAGCATCGAGACTTAAATTGCTGTGCGCGGCGGCCGGCACCGCGGCAGATGTTCAGATTTCGTTGCGCACTCCGGACGAACCGACCACTATGCTCGCGGATTTGGCGACTGCCGAAAAGGACACGGCCGCTTGCGAACTTTCGGCCGGTCTCTTCCTCGTACAGCCGTGGCCGCCACTTCGACTCGCGCTGCCATACACACGCCTCCGGAACGGAGGCGGTATGGGGTTCGCAGCCCGGCCAACGGTCTGGCACGCGAGCCCGGCGAGCCATGCGTGGAAATGGCCGATCACGCGGGAAACCGCATGACAATGCGATAACAGACGTCTAAAATCCACCTTAACAACACTCTTTTGCCTGCGTGCGAGCCACCAATCGACGGCCTTCAGGCAGAAACTTTCTGAAACCGATTTGGCGGGCGAGCAACGGTGATCGCGTGGGCTACTACATTCGCATCTTGTCACCGTCTGAGTGTGTTCCCTCTGTCGCGAGGATCAAGGCGGCTTTATCCGAGGCAAACCTCGCGGGTACGTTGACCGTTGAAGCCGGAGGTGATGACAACTGGACCGAGCTTGTGCTCGCCCACGAAGGCGGCCGCGAGATCGCCGACATCGAACGGAACTGCACCTCGTCGAGCGACCTGGTCGCCGGAGAGATCGAAGAATTTCTCGAAGAGATTGCCGATTGCCAGCCCGCCAGCGCGGCGACCTGGTTGGCCGAGTACCTTCCTACCGTGAAAACGATCTACGCCTTTCAGCTCCTCAGCGGTTGGCAACGTCAAGGACTCGATCTTCACGCAAGCTGGCGGCATCCTTCAGGCCGACGGGGAAGGTTTCTCGGACGAGAAGGGCTATCACATCCTGTGGCAGTTCTCGAACTCGGTAAAGGGACGTTGGTGGATGGGAGTTTTGAAGGACGGCACGTGGCTGCACTTCCAAATGGATCTGGGCAACAAGAAGCACAGGGCAGCCTTCTTGCAGGGCAATGTTCCGGAAGGTGTTGAGGTCGCTGAGTTTGACGCATAGCCGCACCACCCGACCGCAGCCCGGCAGATGTCCATCCGTTGTGCGAGGTGTACGATGAGAAACCGCTTGTTCGTTGTGCTAGCCGGAGTGCTGGGTCTAACCTCGCTACTCGTGCCTTCGGAAAGACCACAGGTTCTTGAAGAAGCCGCATCGACAGCCGCCACACTTGGTGGTCGGGACGACAACGATGGCAAACCATGAATCTCGTGTAACGATCCACATGGCGGCGAGCCTCGACGGTTTCATCGCTCGAAGGGACGGGCGCGTCGACTGGCTCGAAACCTCGGACGAATTCGTAGGCGGGGACACCATGAACCCAGAGTTCGTCGAAGCGTTTCTGAAGACGATCGACTGCTACGTCATGGGATCGCGAACCTACGAGACCGCCCTTCATTTTGAAGCCCAGGGATTGGGGTGGCCATACGGCGACAAGCCGACGTTTGTTCTCACTCATCGCGATCTACCACGGACCCGGGATACCGTCGAGTTCCACGGCGGCGATCTCGCGCAGTTCGTCAATGGGCGCCTGCGGCCCCGGTTTCGTACGATCTGGTTTGTCGGGGGCGGTGTGGTTTCCAGCGAACTCGTTCGTCTCGGGCTGGCCGATGAAGTTCGCTACTCGATCCTGCCGATCCTGATTGGCGACGGGATCAAATTCTTCGAGAAGCTCGACAGAGACATCGCCCTGCATCTGGCGGAGGTGAAAGCCTATAAGAGCGGCATGGTGGAGCTTCGTTACGAGGTACGGGGGGACCGACTGCGTCGATCCTGAGCGGGCCGGTTCCTTCACGCGCGGTCGAACGGAAAGGGCATCACCGCCGGCAGGTCTTTCGCGCCGGCCGCCAGCATGACCACGCGGTCGAAGCCCATCGCCACGCCGGCGCAGTCGGGCAAGCCGGCTTCCATGGCGGCAAGCAGGCGGCTCTCTTCGGGGAGTTGCGGTTTGCCGCGGACCGCCCGCAGACGGTTGTTCGCCCGGTTCCGCTCGCGCAGCACGCCGGCATCGAGAAGCTCGTGATAGCCGTTGGCCAGTTCGATGCCGTCGACGTAGAGTTCGAACCGCTCGGCGACCTCTGGTTCTCCGGGCCGCACGCGGGCGAGCGCCGCCTGGCTGGCCGGGTAATCGTAGACGATCGTCGGCCGCGCTCGGCCAAGATGCGGCTGGACGAATTCCACGAGCAGCAAATCGAGCCAGGCGTCGCGATCGCCTTGAGAGAGCGACTCCGGCACCGCCACGCCCCGGTCACGTGCCAACTGGGCCATGTCTTGGGTTTCGGTAGCGTGAGGGTCGATGCCGGCGTAGCGTTCAAAGGCGGCCCGATAAGTCATCGTCTCCGGCTCGCCGCGGCCGAGCAGGGTCTCAGCCAGTTCGCCGAGCAAACGCATCCCAGCCGCCAAATCGTCGCCCCGGCGGTACCATTCGACCATCGTAAACTCCGGGTTGTGCAGCGGCCCTTGCTCTTCCTGCCTGAAAGCGTGCGTCACCTGAAAAATGGCTTCGCCGCCGGCCGCCATCAGCCGCTTCATGGCAAACTCGGGCGACGTTTGCAGCCACATGCGGCGGGTGCGCGGGCCGGTGGGCACGTCGACGCCGAACGGCTCAAGGTGCTCGTCGACTACCACGTCGGCCGAAAGAAGAGGCGTCTCGACCTCGATGAAATCACGTGCGTGAAAGAAACCGCGCAGTGTGCGGAGCAGTGCGTCTCGCAGCCGCAGTGCCGGCCAGGAAGCGGTGGGAAGAAAATCGTCCGACGTTTGCACGGTTTCTGGTCGTCCTCCGTCATGGTCAGCGATCTCGGTCCGAAGCGAGTCGCCATCCTCCTTATGGTAGCGACGTAGCCGACAGCTCCCAATCAGTGTCTCGGGGCGTCGTTCCTTCGGCAAACCGTACCCATTCCCGCGGCGCGGGAGGTACAATCACGTGACAAGTTGAAGCACCGAGATCCCCATTGCGCGGCCGGAGGCGTTGTGAATCATCCCATTGCGGTGAATACGAAATCCATACAAGGCCGGCGGACGCTGCAATTCATTTCGCTCGACGAAATGGTCGCCGACGCCGAGAAAGTGGCGGCCTCGCCCGACACAAAAATGCTCGGCAACTGGCCCCTGGATCAGTTGCTCACGCACCTGGCGACGGCGATCAACGGTTCGATCGACGGCATGTCCGCGCAAGCTCCTTGGTTCATTCGTCTGGCGGCGCCGCTCGTCAAGGGCCGCATGCTCAATCGCGGGATGCGGGCCGGCTTCAAGCTCCCCAGGGAAGTGGAGTCGGCCTTCTTTCCGGCAGCCGCATCCAAGGACGCCGCTCTCGACACGCTGAGGCGGGCGGTGGCCCGACTGCAGAACGAGAAGATGACGGCCCGCCATCCCGTATTCGGCGGCCTGACTCACGAAGAATGGACGAAACTGCATCTGCGGCACGCAGAATTGCACTTGAGCTTTGCCGTGCCCGGCGGTGCGTGATCGTGCTTTCGCAGCAGGTGTAAGGTGAGCGTCGCCCACGTGCATCGTCGCCTTTCGCGACGCGAAAGAATGCCCGAGGCCTTTGCCTCAGGACGACGGTTCAAACGACACAACGGCATGTGCCTGCTACTTTACCGCAGCGCCACCAGGCGATAGCGGCGAGTCACGCCGTCGGCGTCCTGGAAGTCGTGCTCGGCGAGGCACTCCAGCGTGGCGCCGCCGTCGGCGCCGATCGCCTTATCGACAAGCCGGCTGAGCGTCGGGTTGTAGCGAATCCCCTCACCACGGATCGCATCGGCGAGCAAGAGGTGCGTGAAGCCCTCATCGCGAAGCTGCCGGCTGAGTTGTCCGGGCGAAGTGAGTCGTTCGTGGTAGCCCGTTCTGCGCCGGTAGATGCTCTCGCGGGTGGCCTGGCCCGTGAAGTAGAAGAGACGCTGCTCGACGCTCAAGATGTGCGTGCGTAGCCCGAGCGAGTTGGCCCACCGGGCAATCGCGTAGCTCGGTTCGCAGCGAGAGAGGTACGAGTCGCGTGTTTCCAGGCCCAACGCGACGGCCGATTTGTCGTACGCCCGACGGGCGCTGACGGCCAGGCTCACGAGCAGCATGCCGGCCACCGCCAGGGCAAACAGCTGTCTTGGCCAGGCGGGCATGCGCCTCGCTTCGCTGAAGACCCACGCCACCGCCACGCACGCCGGCGGAACAAGCGGCAACAAAAACCGCACATTCTGGCGAAGCATATACCAGCAGACGAAATAGGCGCAGCAGATTTGCAACATCAGCGACAGGCCCCTTAATCGCCGGCAGACCAACAACCCGGGCAGGGCGGCAAGAAAGACGATGCCGAGTTGGTGTCCCCGACCCCCGAATCGCTCCGGGAACATCGTGACCATCCACGGCGCCAGCGCCAGGTTCACGGCCCCGCGACCCAAGGGCGCTTTGTCGGCCGGCAGCGTCGGGCGGCCCTCGCCCGTGATCTTTTCCTGGAAGAAGGGGTACACCGGGTTGCCCTGGTGCCAGGCGGCCCGCAGGTACCAGATGCCGCTGACGCTGATCGCCACGACCAGCATGGAGGCTGCGCCGGCGAGCACGCGCCGCCGGGCCCCTTGCCGCCAGGCGTAGACGGAAAACACGGCGGCGCCTACGAGGGCAAAGAGGATCGCCAGGTGCTTGGTGCCGAGCCCCGCGCCTAGCATCCAGCCCGCCAGCAGGTACCAGTGCGCGTGCTCTTCGTCGACGCATGCCCGCCACCAGCAGGCGAGCGCCAGCGTGGTGAAGGCCGCCAGTCCCACGTCGTTGAGGGGGGCCGTCATCTGGTTGCCGACCCCTGGGACGAGAAGCGTCAAGCAGCCTGCGCACCAGCCCCACGGTCGGCCGACCAGCGGCGTGGCCAGAAGCACGGCCGCCAGCGCGAGCAAAACGCCCAGGCCGCAGTGGACCAGTTGCGCGGCCACGGGCCCGTCGAGGACCAGCGCCCAGAGATAGAGCATCTCGACCGTGAGCGGATAGGTCGAGTTGTCGGTGTCGGGCAGATAAGCGAGCTTGTGCTCGCGCAGGAATTGCTTCGGCAGCTCGAGGTGGTAGCAGAGGGCGTCGCCGGCAGTGGGGGGAGCCAGGGCCGCGATCAACGTAAGGATCAGGACCGCCGCCGCCAGCGCGAGGAGGCCTCGACGAAGCCAGACCGGAGGTTCATGGGCGAACTCGGCCGACGGCCGTTCGCTCGCGGCTGGCTCGATACGGCGGTGGCCGCGACTCGCGCCTAAAGTTCGTCCGATCTCGCCGACTCCCCAAAACGCCGCCGCAAGTGAAAGGACGCCGACCGCCTCCCGGTAGAGCCAACCCGCCAGTCCGAGCGCCGTCAACACGAGGCTCGCCGTAACCAGTCCGGCGGCGACGCTCAGCACACCCTCGGCGAGGCCGTCGTCTTGGGCCAGCTTCAGGCCGCGGATAAGCGGCCGCCCTATGCCGTAGGTGGCGGCGCCGATTACGGCGAGGGCGATGAGCGATAGACAGGATGCAAACATTTGGTTCGATCAGCCGGCGGAAAGAGCCGGGGTCCAGCCCGACATCAAAAGGGCGTAAACGATCGTGACGAACCCGACCCAGCCGACGAACAGCCATGCCTTCCAGGCGGCGATCGCAGGCGCTGGCGGCCCCGTGTCGCGCAGCAAAATGGCGGCGACCGCGGCTCGCGCGGCCGTGAACCGGCCCGATGCGGCCCGCGAACGTTCGGTTTCGGTTTGCAGGGGTGCGATCATCGAGCGTTCAGGGCTCTGTAGCGAACGGGTCCTTCGGCGGCGTCAGGAACGTGGCGGGCGTGGCGCGGGGAAGGTCCAACTCCCAATCCCACCATTGGTTCTCAAGCGGATGGGCCTGCGCCTCCTGGAATCTGGGCGTGCCACGGATTGTTTGTACGCCCACCGAAGTCTTGCCGTCGTCTGTTGCCGTCATGGCGAAGTATCCGCCGCTGTGCGGCATGACATTGACCGAAGAAACACGCCGGTCGGTCAAGTCGCTTCGCAACCGCGCGGCGAAGGAAGGCCACAGTTTGCTGACCTGATCGTCGGCCTGATTCTCCGAACCATTCTCTGCCGGGGTGGGCTTCAAGGTTCGGGCGTGGAAGTTGCCGCAAATCGCCAGTACCTTGATTCCGGGAGCCAGACGCGATCGCTCCGCCACCAGGTTCGCCGCCATCTTCGCATCTCGCTGCATCCAGGCAGCGACTGGGTCCTCCGCGGCCGGCTCCTTCGCAACCGGGGCCTCGCCGGGGCCCTCCCAGGATTCATCAAAGCAAATCAACCGCCATCCAAATGGCGGCGACAGCGCGGTGCGGATCAACGACAGCGTCTGGATATTGCTACGACCATCGGGGACAGGCTCGGTGAAGAAGCTCGGTATGGTCTCTGTCATTCCCATCGCCCAATCACTCAGGGGCTTCTGCTGGTCTGACGGGATCTCAAGGGCCAGCGCCCCGTATCCCTGTTCCGTTAATGCCTGCAAGAGTGCCAGGGCGAGGGCGGGCACCTCTTGAGTGCCGTGGATTTCCCCAAGGATCAGAACGTCGCTTTTGCTGGCCAGTTCGCATAAGGCCTCCTTGGCCTTGGGCGGAAGCGCATAGGGCTCCAGCGACGGGATCGCCGGCTGGGCGTGGGCCACAGCACTTACCAGGGTCAAGATGCCGATTGCCACGGTGAGGGGTGTTCTCATCGGTCGGATCCAAAGTTTGCTAAACGAGTCTTGCCGCGGGCGGTCCAAACGATTTTGGGCGGCGAGTTTCCGCCCCGGTAGCCGACGGATTCAGACTCCTACCTCTTGGACCGCGGGTGCCGCCCGCTCGTTCCTCGGTTCGCTTGTCAAACCGCCGTCTCCCAGTACCACCCCGATCCGCCGCATCACCGCCTCGGGCGTCATGCCTGTCATGCAAGGATGGTCGGCCAGCGGGCACTTCGTGAGATGACAGGGCGAGCAAACCACCGCATGTCTGGCGACCGCCACCCGCTTTCCCCAGGGGCGCCATTGCCGCGGGCGGTTCGTCCCGCTGAAGAGGACCACGGCCGGCGTGCCGACAGCGGCCGCCAGGTGAGCGGGACCCGAATCGGCGCCGACAAACAGGTCGGCCTGCTGAATGACCGCCGCCATTTCCGCGACGCTGACGCGGCCCGTCCAGTTTTGGACACCAGGCCAGGGTTTGCCGCCGAGCACTTCGTCGGCGATGGGGCGCTCACCCTTCCCACCGACGAGTACGACGGATGCGCCGTATTGGACGATCGCGCGGCCGAGCAACTCTTGCCAATGCGAGGCCGGCCAGCGCTTGGCCGCTGTCCCCGCTCCGATGTGAAAGACGAAAATCGGCACGCCGCAAGCATTCGAGCGCAGAAGCTGGTCCCTCACGCGCGACCGTGCTCCGGCCGGAGGAGCGAACCACGGGGCCCTGGCCCGCAACCACTCAGGTGAGTCGATTCCGATCAACTTCATCAGAGCCAGGCGAGACTCCATTTCCGGTCGTCCCGCCACGTAAGTCGCGCAGTCGGTCAACAAAAACCCGCCGCCGCCGCAGTCCCAGCCGACGCGGCGCCTGACGCCCGCGATCCAAAGGATCGCCGCCAGCGGCATCTCGCCGCGGACGTCAATCCCCAGGTCGAATCGCCCGCGTCGCAACCGGAGGCCACACCGGAGCAGCGCCAGCGGCCAGAGAGGCCGCCAGCCGGGGGCAAAGCGGTTGACTCGCGAAACGTGGATTTGGTCAACTTCGCCGCATGCTTCAAACACTTCGCGATTCCACGGGGCGGCCAGCACTTCGATGCGTGCCGCGGGCCATTGCTGCCGCAAGGCCGGCAGCATCGCCGTCGTCATGACGGCGTCGCCCAGGTGATCGAGTTGCACCAGCAAAATCGACCGCGGCGCCCTCGCCGCGTCTTGCCGGTTGCGGCCTGCGGGAAACTTCAACAGAACGGCGCGCAGCAGCTCGCCCAGAAAATCGACGATCGCGAACAATGTGTGCCAGCGCCAGCGCACGTAGCGGTAGCGGCCTGTGGGCGGGCGCTTGCGGAGCCGTTTTTGGGCGCGATGGCGCCGGGGTGTTATCGCATCGTGTTTGCGCTCCGGGTTGGCCCGGGCGTGATCGGCCTCAGACGACGTATTCATAGGCCTCTCGCGTGATCCAGGCCGCCGTGCGCCAAGTGAAATGTTCGCGCACCAACGAAGCAAGCTGCGCCGAACGTCCGGCCGCCAGCGCATCCAGCACTGCTTGACAGATTCCCTGTGTGTCGCCCGGCGAAACGTACCTTGCCAGGTCGCCGAAGTACTCTCGCGCGCAGCCGCCTCGCGGCAGCACCAGCGGCGCGCCGCTCATCGCCGCTTCCAGGGCCACCAGGCCCGGTGTCTCGTACCAACTCGTCAGCGCCAGGCAGCCGCAGGCGGCGTAGGCGCTGGCCAGGAGCGGGTCGTCGTGGTTGAGCCCCGCCAGAAACTGCACGTTCGTGCCGGCCGCCTGGCGGCAGGCCTCGGCGTAAGCCTGGTGGCCGGGAACGACGCTGCCCAGCACGATGATCGGCACCACCACCCCTTGCATGGCCTGCAGGAATCCAAGCTGGTTCTTGCGTGGCTCGATTCGGCCTGCGTAGAGGATAAAGTCGCGGTAGCCAACTCGTTCGATGAAGGGCTGGGCGTCGGGCGAGGCAAAACGACGGTCGGCCCCATTCGGCACCACGCGGATGCGGTCCGGGGGGACGCCAAAATAGCGAATTAATTGTTCGGCTTCGGCCTGAGAATTGGGCAGCAGCAAGTCGGCCGCATGGTAGAGCTGCCGCCGCCACGAGGGAAGCTTCGGCAGCGCCGACCGCACGAGAAACTTGGCGCACGCCACGCTGCGTCGCTGCCAATTCGCGGCGTCCCGCCAGCAGCAGGCGAGGTCGAACCAGGCGATCGGCGAAAGGACAACTGGAATCTTCTTTTGCCGGGCGACTTCCACCACCGAGAGATGTTCCGGTTCGCTGCCGAAAAGGTGAACGCAGTCGACGCCTGAGAGGTTCTCTTCCCACGGACGCCAGAGCCGGGCGGGCACGCCGACCTGGGGCAGTTCGCGGGCCATGGCCTGCAACTGAATTTCGCCGCCGCCCGGTGCGGCCATGCCGGTCAGCTTGCCCGCCAACAGCACGTTGATATCCAGCGGCGCGAGGGCGGCCGGAAGATCCCCGTCCGGCTGGGCGGCGACCTCCGGGATGCGGTCTGACGGGCCCGCTACAAACTGCCTCTCGGTGCTCATGCTCGCATCCGCCGCAAAGTGCGTTTAGCCCAGCCCCGCCACGACTGTGCGTCGATCTGATCGATGGGCGTAACCTTCTCCCAATCGAGATACCACTTGATTCCGGCACGAACCCCCATCGGATGTCTCAGTCCGGCCGCGCGGATCGGCCGCAGCGGGCGCTGGCGTTGCCACGACAGGGCCGCGTCGGAGAACGACATCCGCTGGTTTTCCAGCTCGACGATCGCCATTTCCTGCCCTCGATGGCATTCCAGCGCACATCGATAGCCGGAGGGAAGCCCGCGCGCGGTAACCTGAACCTGGTCGTCGCGCCGAACCACCTCGAGCCGCACGCCACTTCGGGCTCGCCACCAGTCTTCAAATGCGGCGAGGGTCGTACACCAGGTCCCCGGTAGCTGGCTCACCGTCTCCAGCAATTCGCGCAGCACGTGCGGAAACTGTCCCACGCGCCCGTCCGGATGCCCGTAGAAAAAAATGGGCTCGCCGGCGCGGTGTTTCTCGGATGCCACGGTCTGCCAATGTTCCAGCGTCGATTCGGCCGCTTCCGCATCGCTGATCGGGCGGCAGGGAATGCGCCGTGCCGCATCGAGACAGATTCCCAGACAAATGGGGTGAATCGGAATCTGCAGCACGTTGCTCTGGGAAGGGAAGAACGGCAGATCGTCGTAAGCCAGGCCGAACTCGGAACTGTGCGTTACGGCCAGCTCTTCGAGGGCCGCCAGCAGATTCCGATGGAACCGGCCGTGCGGAGCCGCGAAACCAGTCGGATTCAATCCGCAAGCCCGCAAGCAATCGATGCCGCGGCGGATGTTCGTTGCGTTGTCGGACTGCTCGCGGTAGGTGTGGTGCCACCAACCGTGCGAGCCGACGTGCGCCCCTCTCAGTCGGGCCAGAGCATCGCCATGGCGTGCGTGCGTGGCCGCACAAACGTAGTGGCTGATCGCGTGTTCGTGGCCTTCAATGGCGGAGAGCGTAGCCTGAAAGTCGTGCGCGTCGTACTGGTCGTGATCGAGCCGGAAGTTGAAGGCCGTGCGATACGGGTGCGGGTAGGCCGACAACCGCATCCAGACGCCTCCGGCCGACTCGACCAGGGTCCTCAAGTCGGACAACAGGCGTTTTCGAACGGCCGCCTGATCGACGCGGGCCACGGTTTCGCGCACCGCCAAACGGCCGACATGCCACTCGAAGCAGGCGGCCCGCTCGTCGGCGAGGGCTTGGAACGGATCGTGCGTCCGGCCACGGCGGAGGTGATCGACGTCGATCGCAACCTGGTCACGGTCGAGGGCCGGCGCCCGGCGCCGGGAGTCGAAGAGGACAAACCGTCCTGCCCGGCCGCTGTGGGCCTCGGCAAACGGCACTCCCTCCCTTTCCAGCGCGCAGCGCAGCGAGGGCGGTACGTCGGCCAGTAACAACGGGAGATCTGCGAGCACGCTCGTCATCGTCCGCTCACCTCCAGCCAGAGCCGCCGGTGTTTGTGCGCGAGCACCCATTCCGAAAGTCCGCTGAGTAAGCAGAACGCCCACCCCTGCGGACCGTCCCAGATTCCCTGTTTCCAGATCAATCGCCGGAAGACTTCTCGCGCGGGAGAATACCAGCCGTCCTTGAACCGGGGGGCGCACTTGCGCTCGACACGGGCCTGGGCAGCCAACGTCGTATATCGGTGCATCTTGGTTAAGAACACGCTTAGCGTGGGGAGCGGATCGTGTTCCAGCCAGCATCGCAACTGGCCGATCGGGCCGGTGGCTTCCAGCGTCTCGTGAACCTCGCCCTGCCACCGTGCGTGCCCCCTGCGCACAAGGCGCAGTTGCCGATCGTCCTGCGTGCCGGAGAAACGAACGAGCCGGCCGAAGATCGAGCTGCGGATGCGAACGCGGTATGCATCGAAGCGCGGGTCGTGCACGCGAGCCCGAATTTCGGCGATCATCTCGGGCGTGGGGCGTTCGTCGGCATCGAGCGAGAGAATCCAGTCGCCGCGGGCTAGCGACAGGGCATAATTCTGCTGGTTGGCAAAATTGTCGAACGGCCGCTCATGCACGCTCGCTCCGAAACGCCGCGCGATGTCGCGCGTGCCGTCCCGCGATCCCCCGTCGACCACCACCACTTCGTCGACCCAGCCAAGGCCCGCCAGCAGTCCGGGCAAGTTTTGTTCTTCGTTGAGAACGATGCAGATGACGCTGATGGTCGGGCGCGAGAACGTCAATTTGCACCTCCCGCAACCCCGCAAAGGAGATTCTCGTCGGATCCCTGCGTCGCCGCTCGACGAGCGGAGGATTCTGCAAGCCCCCGGCGTTCTGCCGCCGCGAATTGCCGCCAGTCGAAGCCCGCGATAAAAGCCCGCTCCCTCCGCCAGGACCGCTTGGGCAGGCAGCCCGCGGCGTCGTGCTGCCGCCACCTGGCGAGCGCCTCGATGTACGCCTTCGAGAATCGAAACCGCTGGCCGCCGCGAACAAACGGCGCTCGAAGGCAGTCCAAAGCAAACCGTGCGGGGAGCGCGGCGGTGTGCCGCAGAAGGTGCCAGGGATGCCGAAGGTTCTTCCAGTGAAAAAGAAGCGTGTTACGCAGGGCGAGCGCCGTGGAGCGTTCCGTTCCCAGTTCCTTTCGGAACGTCGCTTCGCCTTCGTGGTAGGCCACCGCCGCGGGGACGTAGCGCGCGTGATAGCCGGCCATGTAGGCGCGAAAGGCAAAATCGAGGTCTTCCAGGCGGCCCGGCAGATAAAGCGGGTCGAACCCGCCCAGCTCCGAGAAACGTTCGCGATCGACGGCCATCACCGCTCCGGCCGAGGCGGTGAGACACGCCGTGCCCATCACGCGCTCGTATCCGGGGTAGTCGGAAATCGCCTGCACCAGGCCCCACCGCCAGCGGATCGCCGTTTGCAGTCCCTCGTAGGTCTGACCGTCGAACAGCCAGCAGAGCGGCGCCGTCATGAAGCACCTGCTGTCGACGAGCAGCGGGGCGACGAGGGGGTCGATCGACGACGGAGAAAGTTTGATGTCGTTGTTGAGCAGCACGACGACCCGGCTATCGAGACGGGCGAGGACGTCGTTGTAGGAGCACAGCCCCCGGTTGGACGAGCGGAACTGGCGGACCCGGGGGTAGGCGCTCGAAAGAAACGCCAGCGAGTCGTCGGACGAGCCGTTGTCGATGACCGCCACGCGGCACACGTGGCGCGACGTCTGCGCAGCCTCCGTCACCGACGGCAAGCACTCCTCGAGCAGGCGTCGACCGTTGTAGTTGAGAACGACGAGGTCGATAGCCGTCATGGCGACCCGGGGGAAGACTCATCCATGAGTTCACAGCGGACGGAAAATATGGCGATTTAGACGATCTGGTCAAGACAGATTTGCTTTCGCCCCTGTCGGTTTCGGCTGCAAAATGGCGACTCGAGGCGCCCGCCAGGGACGCTGGACGCTTGCTCTTGGTGGCGTCCGGCATTTCGGACACGTGCACCTGCAAGCTGTTGCTCGGTCGTTGCCGCTTCGGGGTAGCCCGGGAACAACCCGGTTGTCGACCACGCCACCGCAACTTGACCAGCACTAGGGATCGCGTAGACTAAGGAAGACAAATTTGCCCCTGTTTCGCGGGAATGGCGGAATTGGCAGACGCACCAGCTTGAGGGGCTGGCGGTAGCAATACCATGCAGGTTCAAGTCCTGTTTCCCGCATCTCTCACAAGGTCGCTCCGTCTCTAGCGAGGCGGAAGCGACCTTGTTGCTTTTCGGGCCGCCCGATACGATGCCTGCCCTTTCAGCGAGCGTCGCAGCCCGCTCGATTTCATTTTGCTTTTGGCGCGTCAAGGAGACAGTCGATGGAGGCCGAACGGGCGGCAAGCTGGGCTTTCCGGTTTCGTGGCCTGGTGGCCGCGGCGCTAGGGGCGGCCTTTGGCGCCATGGCCCTTTTTTCCCCCCCCTTGTTCGTCGAGGCCCAATGGGAGCGGGTGCCGTTGGAGATTCTGGGCTGGCTGGTCTTCTTCGCCGGCGCGGGACTGCGCTTCTGGGCCACCCTCTACATCGGCGGACGCAAGCGGCTGGTGGTGGTCAGCGAGGGCCCCTATTCCGTCTGCCGTAACCCGCTCTACCTGGGAACATTCTTGATCGCTCTGTCGGTCGCGATCATCTTGCAGAGCCTGACCTTTCTTGCCTGCGTCCTATTCGGCGCCGTCTTTTACGCCTGGGCCACGGTGCCGGCGGAAGAGCGCTACCTGAGCCGTCAATTGGGCGAGGCCTACGCCCGCTATTGCGAACAGGTTCCTCGTTTCATTCCGAGGCTGTCGAATTTCGGCACTCCTTCCACCATCGTGGTGAGCGTTCGGGCTTTGCGGCTGGAGTGCAACCGGGCCGTGCGATGGGTCATGCTCCCCGTCCTGGCCGACTTGCTCTGCCGCTTGCGGGCCGAAACCTGGTGGCCGCACTGGGTCAACTTGCCGTAGCAGCCCAAGAAGCTCGCTCCACGACGGAGGCGGTCGCGTCGCAACCGTCTGCTCCGCCGCGGAGCGTCGCAGTCGCTTGGCTCACCCCCCCGCCACGTAACACACCAGCGTGTGGCCGAGCAGAGTCAGCTTGTTGCCGACCGGCGAGGGGCCGTCCGCGTCGGGGTAGACGTCGTCGGGGCTCTCGGCTGCCGTGTTGACGAACAGTCGCCAGGGGACGTGGTGACCGGCCGAGGGCAGCGTGAATTCGCGCGGAGCCCAGTCGGAGTGCAGCAGCAAGAGCACGTGCCGCGCCGAAAGCGAGCTGGCGCCCGTTACCGGCCAAGCGCCGTACAGGCACTGCAGGCTCCGGTCGCCGTGCGACCAGCCCATGGGCCGCCCCTCGGCATTGAACCAGCTTACGTCGGGCAATGAGCCGGGCGAGTTGGGAGTGCCGGCCAGGAAGGTCGCTCGACGCACCGTCGGCTGTCGCTTGCGAAACGCTACCAACCCGCGGCAGAAACGCACCAGGTCGGCGTTGTCCTCTACCAGCCGCCAGTCGAACCAGGATGTGGCGTTGTCCTGGCACCAGGCGTTGTTGTTCCCGTTCTGCGTGCGGCGACATTCGTCGCCGGCCAACAGCATGGGAACTCCCTGGCTGAGAAACAGCGTCGCCAGGTAGTTGCGGATCTGCCTCGCACGAATCCGCTGCACCGACGGGCGGCGAGTCGGTCCCTCGACGCCGAAGTTGCAACTGCAGTTCATGTTTTCGCCGTCGCGGTTCCCCTCGCCGTTGTCCGCGTTGTGCTTTTCGTTGTAGCTCACCAGGTCGTTGAGGCTGAAACCGTCGTGGGCCGTGATGAAGTTGATGCTGTGATACGGCTGCCGGCCGCTGGGGCCGTACAGGTCGCTCGATCCGGCCAGTCGCGTGGCGAGCGCGCCGGTCATTCCCTCGTCCCCTCGCCAGAAACGGCGCACGTCGTCGCGGTATCGGCCGTTCCACTCCGCCCAGCGATGGTTGGAGAAGGAACCGACCTGATAGGCGCCGGCGGCGTCCCAGGCTTCGGCGATGATCTTGGTGCGGGCCAGCAACGGGTCTTCGCCGATCGACTCGATGAGCGGCGGGTTGGGCACAAGGTTTCCGTTGCGGTCGCGGCTGAGCACCGACGCCAGGTCGAACCGGAAGCCGTCGATGTGGTAGTTCTGCACCCAGTGCCGCAAGCAGTGAAAGATCAGCTCGCGTACGACTGGATGATTTCCGTTCACCGTGTTGCCGCAACCTGAGTAATTGCAGTAGTCGCGGCCGCCGTTGGCCAGAATGTAGTAGATGCGGTTGCCGAGCCCCTTGAAGCTGAGAGTGGGACCATACTGGTTGCCTTCGGCCGTGTGGTTGAAGACCACGTCCAGGATCACTTCGATCCCCGCCTGGTGCAGCGCCCGCACCATCTCCTTGAACTCGCGCACCTGCGCCCCCGGAGCGCGGCTGGCGGCATAACCTCGGTGCGGAGCGAAAAAAGCCAGGGGGTCGTAGCCCCAGTAGTTGGGACGCCGCTCGGGGCGGCCGTGGCAGTTGTTGATCGGAAACTCGTGGACGGGCATCAACTCGACGGCCGTCACCCCGAGCGACTGCAAATAGGGGATCTTCTCGATCACGCCCAGGTAAGTGCCCGGGTGTTGCAGCCGGCTGGAGGGGGACGCCGTGAATCCACGCACGTGCAGCTCGTAAATGACCGTCTCGGAGAGCTTGCGGTTGAGCGGGCGGTCGCCGCGCCAATCGAAAGCGTCGTCGACGACCACGCACTTGGGCGGCCGGATGATGCCGTCGTCGTCGGGCAGAAAATCGCCTGCCAAGGCGCGCGCGTAGGGATCGATCAGGCGGGCCTTGCCGTCAAAACGATGCCCGCGGTCGGGCTCGAACGGCCCGTCGGCCTGAAAATGATAAAGCTGCCCCGGCGCCAGATCGGGCACGAAGACGCTCCAGATATCGCCCCAGCGATCGAGCTCCTGATGGAAATGGACGATCCTGCTCGGCTCGCGGTCGTGCATGTCGTTGTAGAGCAGCACGCGCATCGCGGTCGCCGCCCGGCTGAAGACGGCGAATTGCACTCCGCTGTCGCGCACAATCGCGCCATAGGGCAAGGGCTGATAAAACTCCCAGCCCGGACGCTGCACTTGAGCGGCCGCCCCAATCCAGGCAGGCCGCGCCGCGGCGGCTGGAAGACCAGGAATTGCGCCGAGCGGGTTTGCCGGCGACAGAGGGAGGCCAGGCGCGCCCAACGCGCCGTCAGCCCCGGCGACGAACGCGTCGTGAGGAGGTTGTAAAGTCATGCGGTGGATGGTGAGCCGGCGGACATAGGAGGGCTTCCTTGCCCGTCTGATCACGCGGCGACGGCCCGGAAAGCCGTCCTTCCGAGACGTTCGTCGCCCCGCGCTGGAAATCGAACGAGAGGTTATCTCGGCTGTTCGACGGGCCCGCGATGAGAACTAAGGTCGGCCATGCGTCGAGGCGCAGGACCGCTATCTCGCGTGCCGCAGGCAGTGTCACCTGTGAGCGACATGACCGGAATGGTCGTCAGAATGACGAATGCCCGTTCCCAGAATGCCGGTTCCCAGAATGCCAGTTCCCAGAATGCCTGACGAACCCCCAGGCCCTGATTCGTCAGTCGGGTTTACTCATTCCGGTTTCGTCATTCGTCGTTCCGCCCCGGCGCCTTGGCCGTCTCTAACGGCCGAACCGGTAAATTCGGATCCCTTCGATGCTCGTCCTTCGGGCGGGGGCGGGCGCCGATCCGACTGCGTGTTTCAAGATTTCTGCCAAACGCAACCTAGATTTTCTTAGCCTCCCCTCAGGCAAGTCTGGCCCGGTCAGGGCATGGCAATTCATGCGGGTCGTTCAAGCGAGCACCCGCGAGCATTTCGGTTGTGCCGCGTTCGCGGTCAGGGAGAGATTGGGATGTTTGGTCGCAAGTGGGCTGGCTCGGCCAGCAGCGCTAGGCGTTGCGCCGCCGCACAACGCGTCGAGCTGGCCTTGGAACAACTTGAAGAGCTCCTGCTCCTGAGCACCACGCCGGCGCCGGCCCAGGAAGACTGGCGGCAGGAGACCTACTCGATCGGCAGCCTCGACCAGCAGGTCTACGCCAGCGGCGGGCAGGCGAGCAACCTCGTCAACAGCGCCCTCCCCGCGATCGGAGGCATCGAGGAGCAGCAACAATACGGCTACACGGGCGCGGGCTATTCGATTGCGATCCTCGACACGGGCATCGACTACAACAACCCGGCCTTCGCCGGCCACTACCTGACCGGCTGGAACTTTGTGGGAAACAACGCCAATCCCATGGACGACAACGGCCACGGCACCCACGTGGCCGGCATGATCGCCAGCAACGATCCGAACCATCCAGGGGTCGCACCCGGCGTCGGCATCATCTCCCTGAAGGTGCTCGACAGTTCGGGAACCGGCACCTTCGGCAACATCGATCTCGCCTTGCAATGGGTGGCGGCCCACCAGCAGCAGTATCACATCGCCGCGGTCAATATGTCGCTGGGGGCTGGAAACTTCAGCACCGAACCCTGGAGCATGCTCGACACCGACCTGCAAACGCTTCGTAACGAGGGAGTGTTCGTGGCCGCTGCCTCGGGCAACAGTTACTACTCCTACGGCAGCCAGGAAGGACTTGCCTTCCCCGCCATCAACAACCTTGTGGTGTCCGTCGGCGCCGTCTGGAACGGCAGTTACGGCTCGGTCACCTGGGGCAGCGGGGCGACAGACTATACGACCACGGCCGACCAGATCACCAGCTTCACGCAACGCGGCCCACAGCTCGATATCCTGGCTCCGGGGGCCTTCATCACGTCGACGTACCTCAATGACACCTGGGCCACGATGGCCGGCACGTCGATGGCCTCACCGGTTGTCGCGGCCGCCGCCGTCGATATCCTGCAGGCGCTTGTGGCCACCGGTCATACCAGCGAAGCCACTCCGCAGGGCATCCTGTCGATCATGCAGAGCACGGGCGTGAGCATCGTCGATTCGGGACACGGCCAAGACAACGTCAATCATACGGGTCTCACCTTCAAACGCCTCGATTTGTTCGACGCCATTCAATCGATCGTGAATGCCGGCAGCGATCCGTCGTCGCAGCCCAGCCAGAACGATAGCGCGGCGAACTTCGTGAATGCCCTTTATCACGAGGTGCTCGGCCGCTTGGCCGACCCGGGCGGGCTGAGCTCCTGGGTCAGCGCGCTGGGGTCGGGCCTGTCGCGATTTCAGTTCGCCCAGTTGCTGTGGGATTCGGCCGAGCACCGGTCTCAGCAAATCGAGGCCGACTACAGCCAGTTTCTGCACCGTTCGCCAAGCCCCGATGAGGTGAGCGGCTGGCTGGCCGCATTTCAGCAGGGGGCCAGCGAAACGGACGTCGCCAGAATGTTTTTGCATTCCGCCGAGTTTCTCGATTCGCAATCCGACAATGCCAGCTTCATTGAAGAGGTGTTCCAAGACCTGCTGGGCCGATCGGCCGATCCGACCAGCTTGACGACCTTCGTCGACCGTCTGAATTCAGGCATGACCAGGTCGCAGCTTGTTGACCTCGTGCTCGATTCACCCGAGCGAACGGCGCACCTCATCGGTCAGTATTACGAGCAGTTTTTAGGACGAACCGGCAGCGCGGCCGAAGTGCAGAACTGGGCCCAACTGATCGCCTCGGGCCAGGTCGACTTTGAATCGGTTGCCGAGATGTTCCTGGCCTCGAACGAGTTTTTCGGCGCCGCAAGCGCGGGCAACGAATCGGCTCTGCTCTCGCAGGTTGACCAGATCCAGGCCCTGCTGGCCACCCATGCCGGCGACGCCGGGCAGGTCCCCAGCGTGCCGGCCGACGGATATTTGCCCTCTGCCGGGGCGGCTGCGGTCGACTCGGAAACGGTTCAAGTCGCCGGTAGTGGTGACGAGGCAGAGTTGGCTTGAAGCCCGGCACGGCCGTCACTTGGCAGCAGGCTGAGGAAAGATCACCTGTTGCCCGCCTCGTCCCACCAATCTCGGAAACGGCGGCGGGCGGGTGCGGGGAAATCGCGATCTCGAGTCCAGCCGCCCAATCCACTTGGCAGCCGCGCGAGCCAGCCTGAACCGGCCTGCGGCACGAAGCGCGCGACGCGCGTCGCCAGCCAGGTTGCCAGGCGGTAGAGTCGAGGGTGCCGCATGGTATGCGACCAGACCCGGTAGGCGAGCGATTCCCCGCGGCCCAGTTCGCCCGGCTCCGCGTGCAAACGCTCTCGAAGCTGGATCAACATTTCGGGGATGGCGATTTTCACGGGGCACGCGGCCTGGCACGCTCCGCATAGGCTCGACGCGTGCGGCAGGTGATGGTTCGCGGCCAGGCCGTCGTAGAGGGGAGTGAGCACGGCGCCGATCGGCCCGGAGTAAACGCCGCCGTAGGCGTGCCCGCCCACGTTGCGAAAGATCGGGCAGGCGTTAAGGCACGCTCCACAGCGAATACAGAACAAGCTCTCACGTAACGGACCGCCCAGGATTCGTGAGCGGCCATTGTCGAGCAGAACCAGGTGGAATTCCTCCGGGCCGTCGAGCTCTCCCGCCCGACGAGGACCGCTGATGAGCGACGTGTAGATCGATAGTTTTTGGCCGGTGGCCGCCCGCGCCAACACCTTAAGAAAAACAGGCAAATCGGCCAGGCGAGGAATGATCTTCTCGATGCCGACCACCGCGATATGCATGCGCGGCAGGGCGGTCGTCAGCCGGATATTGCCTTCGTTGGAGACGAGCACCACCGTGCCGGTCTCGGCGATGAGGAAGTTGCCCCCGGTGATGCCGGCGTCGGCTCGGGCGAATTCGGCCCGCAGACGCTCGCGCGCATAGTGGGCCAGTTGCTCGGCGTCGGCTGGCAATTCACGTCCAGCGTCCCGACTCAGCAGTTCGGCTACTTTCGGCGTACGCAGGTGAATGGCCGGAGCCACCAGGTGAGAAGGCCGGTGGCCGGCGACCTGAATGATGTATTCGCCAAAATCGGTTTCCACCACGTCGATCTGTCGATCAATCAGGGCGGCGTTGAGGTGAATCTCCTCGCTGGTCATCGACTTCGATTTGACGACGCTCCGCGCTCCGCGCGCCTGGAGAAGGTCAAGCACGATTCGCCTGGCCGCTTCGGCGTCGTCGGCAAAGTGCACCCGTCCGCCGTTGCGAATCACGCTCGCTTCGAGCGTCTCGATATGCTCGGCCAGGTGGGCGAGCGTGGCGTCCTTGATCGCCCGGGCCCGGTCGCGAAGCTGACTCCCTTCGGCCAGCGCGGCAAAGGCCGCGCGGTTCCGCGCCGCCAGCGTCTCGCCCAACTGGGAAAGGGCGCCCTGCAAATCGGCGTCGGCCAGGGCGGCGGCGCTGGCGGCCAGAAACTCGTGGTGCTCGTGTCGAGCGTACTCGGTTGCCGTCACGGTTCGAGCATCTCGATGGCAACCAGGAGCAAGGGCGCGGCGCCCACGACGAGAGCAAAGATGGTTACGCCCGGTGGAGGAGCCACCCGGCGACTGCGGAGCACGACGGGCGTGACGAACAGCGCGATCAGCCCGATCACGAAGGCCGCAAACAGCAACAACTGGGAGAGCACCATCAGCGATCGCTCGCCTCCCGCCAGCCAGCGTGCCAGGATGAAGCCGACTTCGCAAGCGAGCGTGGTGATGACGGTCAACATCCAACCGACCGTGAGCACCTCGACCGTCCGGGGGTCGGCGGCGTGCAACTTCGCTCGCTTCTTGCGCTTCATAGACGAAAAAACGACGGGCGGACGGGAACGAGCCCGGATCCGCCTTACAAGGCCGCTCGTTGTCGCCGCCCCGGGCCGTTATCCGCGGCTCACGACGACAACGTCGCCGTTGTGCTTGAACCTGACGGTCACCCGATAACCACAACTCCAATCGTACTGCACCACACCGTGGCCGAACAGCCCGTTGTGACACGACACCGTTGGAGCGCACTGGCAGCAGGCCGGCACGCAGACCGGGATGGCCACCGGGCAGCAAGTGCAGGGGTCGGTCGCGGTCAGGATGGTTTCAATCGGAGGCGCACAGTCGCAGCACGCCCGATGGTGACCGCGGTGCCGATAGATGATGCAAGGCTGCGGACAACAAACCCCACAGCCGGCAGGCGCTGCGACCGGTGCCGGCTGGCTGGCCATGATCGTTTGGAGGGCGGCAGGTTGAACGACGGGCGCTTGGACGGACGCCGTCCTCATGGCGGCCGGCGGGGGAGTTTCCGCCGCCGCTTCGGCGGCCGCGGCTCGCGCGGCTCGTACCGCGGCAAGGCGGCGCGCGGCCTGTGCGTCCGCCGGGTAGGCGATCGCGACAAGCGACATGACAAGGGCCAGCGTGCTCATTGGACGCAGCATCGTGATGGTTCTCCTGATTGTAACGGAAGGGACGTCGCAGTCTGTCCTATGTGCATACTTTGGCGAGACTGCGAAGACTTTGCAAGTAGGATAGCCTTTTGCTTCGCGCTCGGGGCTGACCTAAAGTTCTGGTGGTGCGTATCCCATCTTTCCATAACCCGGCCGTTCGGCTGGCGATAGCGGTACGAAGTGCCGCACTACGATTTGCGCCCAAGATAGATTTGTGTCCCGCGACCTGTTCACACTGCCGCCCGGTTGGGAGGGAGTCGATGCGACTCTGGAGCAACTGCGTGTTAATACCGGTTCCCTCGGCGAGTTCATGGAACGCCTCTGGGACGAACTTGAGGTGCTGCGCGGCGAGTTGGACCAGCGGGCTCGCGGCCTGGACCATCGCGAGCGGGAACTGGAGCGGAAGGAACAGGAGCTCGCGGCGACGGTCAAGCTGGCGAAACTTTACACCGAGTTGGCGGAGACGCGGTGCGGTCTAATAACGCAGTCGCACGAGCGGAGCCGGATCGACTCGGCTCTTCTGGCCGCCTCGGCCCGCATCGTCGATCTGGAACAAAAAATCGCCTTAAGTGAGACAAGCTAACGAGGCGCAGGCGGTGGCCGGTCGGGGAGAAGTCATGCTCGCAAAGAAACATTGGTGGTCCCGCTGGACCAGGGGATTCTGGCCGGGGCGGCTGAGGCCGCGCAAGGCCGCTGCCGACGCCCCGCAGGTCGAAGCAGGCGAAGCCGCGTCCGCCGTGCCTTGCCCCGCGCACGATACGGTGGGGCTGGTGCAGACGATACTCGCCGACCAGAGACACGCCCTTCTGTTACGCCGTCAAGTCGTGGAGAGGCTGTCGGTCGAAGTCTACGACCAGGCCTACTCGGCTCTGGAACAAACGATGGCGCTGATACCGGCGGGCGAGGTCGAACTTGAGCGGCGCGAGTGCGAACCGGGTGAAGGCCCCCTCGCCGCCCGCCAGAAGGTCGAGGCGCTGTTGCTCGACCGGTGCCCCGTGACGAACGCGCAGTTCCGGCGGTTCGTGGCCGGCGGCGGCTACAAGCTGCAACCGCTCTGGGACGCGCAAGTCTGGCCGGCGGTCGACGGTTTCGTGGACCTTACGGGCGCACCCGGCCCGAGGCACTGGCGGAACGGGCACTTTCCCGGGGGCGAAGACGACCACCCGGTCGTGGGCATCGGCTGGCACGAGGCGGCGGCCTATGCACGTTGGGCCGGCAAGCGCCTTCCGACCGACGCCGAGTGGGTGCGGGCCGCGGCCTGGCCCATCGCGCTGGCCGATGGTCGTTGCCGGCAGCGCCGCTTCCCCTGGGGCGACACGATGGACCGCGGGCGGTGCAACGTCTGGGGTTCCGGGCCGGGGCGAACGGTATCGGTCCGGCAGTTTTCTTCCGGGGTGAGTGCGGGGGGCGTCTACCAGTTGATTGGCAACGTCTGGGAATGGATGAGCAACGATTTCGAGCCGCTCGACTATGACGGCACCCTGCTCGAAGTGGCTCTTCCGATGAAAGGCATCCGCGGCGGGGCGTTCGACACCTATTTCGATCAACAGGCGACCTGCCAATTCTCGAGCGGCGAGAACCGGCTCGCCCGCAAGCACAACATCGGCTTCCGCTGCGCATTGAGTCTGTGCGATGTCGCGCCAAGGTCCGCAGGAGCAAGGTCATGATTAAACAAGGGCGGCAGCCGCTCGATTCGTTGCGATTGATCCGGGACGTAAACCTGGTCGCCTGCTATGTCTGCGGCGACGGAAACACCTACGACGCCGAGCTCTGCCGCAAGTGCTTCGCGCCGATGGCGCTGGCCCACCAGGCCGCCAGCCAAAGGGTCACACCCAGCTTTGTGGCCGCCATCGGCGGCAACGCGGCCGGGAAGACCGTCTACTTGGGGATGCTGATTGATATGCTTTCGCGGCAGCCCGAACGCTTGCAGTTGCTGGCGCGAGGAGCGTTCTCGGTCAACTTGCAGCAGACTGCGGCCGGAGCGCTGGCGCGGGGTGAATTCCCGGACAAGACGCCTCGCGAACCTGACGGCTGGAATTGGGTCCACTGCCAGATCCGCTCGCCCGTTCACAAGTCTCCCTTGGAGCTGATCCTGCCCGACATCCCCGGAGAGGCCTTTTTAGAAGAGCTCCGCCACCCGCACGCTTACGCCGTGATTTATCCTCTGCTCGCCAAGGCGGTCGGGGCGCTCGTTTTCGTCGACGCCTTGAAGCTGCAGGACGGTTCGCTCGACGAAGATTACTTCACCATGAAACTACTCAGCAGCCTGGCGGAGATCGATGACCGTCCGAAGCTGGGATGGGCCCGCCGGCCGATCGCCTTCGTCCTCACCAAGGCCGACGAATGCGAGGAGTGCTTCGACGACCCGCCACGGTTCGCCGAATCGCACGCTCCCCGCTTCTGGCGACATTGCCGTGAGCGGTTCGAGAATTACCGCTTCTTCGCGGTGGGCATCGCCGGAGCCTGCGCCTACCGTCCTACGCGCAACGGCCGCCTGCGAGTGCCGCTGCGAATCGAGCCGAGAGGGGTCGTCGAGCCTTTTGAGTGGCTGGTGAGACAATTGAAAGCGTAGCGAGGTTTGCGCCTCGGACGGATGAGACACCAAGAACTTGACTCCAAGTTGACGCATCGGGTGGTTCACGTTTTCCGGGTGGCCAGTGAGGATCGTAGTGAAAACAGCGGACGAGCATAACCGTGGGGACGACGAGCGTCGGGCAGACGGGGCGCACCCACGTTCCCGTCGCCCCGCCACAACCGAGGGCCCGGCCATCGCCGCTGAGTCTGACTCGGATTGCCTGCTTGCGCCGGCGCAGATCGTAGGCGCTCAGTGTCCGGAAGCGCTCGAGAAACTCGAGCTGCTCGACGACACGGTTTTTGAAGCGATCGCCGGACGGCCCGGCGCCCTGGAGGAACTTCGCCGGCTTTGGCCCGCCGTGTTGATCGAGGTGGGACCCGATCTCGTGGAAGAGTCGCGCGAACAATACCTTCGACACGCGCTCCGGGTTTGGAGAGAGTGCATCGAGGGAGATCAAATCCGCAACCCGGCCTTGGCTCTGACCACCATGGAGGTGGTCTGCATCCTGTTCGCCGATAGCTGACTATCGGGGCACCGTCTCGTCGCGCGCGGCCCGCCGCTCACGAATGCGATCGCGGATCGGTTCTCCTTGAACGTCGACTCCTACTCCTCCGTTGGGCCCGACCTCGACGTCGACACCGTCGCCCTGAGCCGTTTGACCGGTGGCCGTCGCACCGTTTGGGCCGGCATCGACTCTCACTCCGGGGTTCGCGCGGATTGGCCCCGTCTCGGGTTGCGTTGTTGTCGTCTCCGTCCTGGTGGTCGTCCGCTGCGTCGTATTTGACGCCGGCGTGCCGGCTTGATTGCAGCCAAGGGACACGGCAGCGGTGGTCAACAGAAGACCAGCAAATCTCAGCGACAGTCTCATGGTTTGTCTCTTCCTCCTCACGTAAACTCGCCCTGTGCTTTAGACGTTGCGTCATCGTCCCGGCATTCGTCGACGCAACCCTCGGGTTCGCCGGTGGCTTCTCGTTAAACGAGCGGAATGCGGAAACGACTGAACTCAAGCCGAAGCGCCAGTGGGCGACTCCCACTGGCGCTTCACGCACCCCCACATTCGCTTCGACCTACGGTAACGGCCGCCGCAAGCCGCCAGCCAACAGGCTGACGATGAACAGCACGAGGAAGATGAAGAACAGAATCTTCGCGATCCCGTACGCGGTTCCCGCGATGCCGACGAACCCGAAGAACCCGGCGACGAGCGCCACGATCAAGAACACCAACGCCCAGTACAACATGGCTATTTCCCTCAATTTCAACTTGTTTCATTGACGGCCGGCGACATCGCCAGCAATAACCTCGGTGGATGCACGTCGCACATGTCGTACCAATCGACTAACCTTCACGCAGGGCGACGGGCTCCGCTCCGCATTCGGCGAGTATCTGTTCCGCGTTCGCCAGGTTCTGGCGCTGCGCCTCGCTGTGGTCTTCCGCGGCCACGAGGATTTTTCCCGCGGTCACGGCCTGATCGTAGTAGTCGGCCAGCTCGCGCTCGACGCCGCGCGTCATCATGGCGCCGACCAGCCCCCCGACGACTCCGCCGGCCCATGCGGCAAGGCCACCGGCCGCAAGCAAGCCCAGTCCGGCGGTCGTAACGGCGCCAACCAGCACCGTCAGGCCGCCCAGCGCCGCCCCGATCGCCCCGCCGGCCGCCACCGCGGTAGGCGTGTACGAACCAGCCGGCTCCTCGTGCTCAAACGGCCGATAATGAGCCTCTTTCGCACGATCGGAGCAGATCACCGTGATCTGGTCCCTAGCGAAGCCAGACCGCAGCAGGTTGTCGACCGCGCAATCGGCCGCTCGCATTGTCGAAAAAACGCCGACACGAATCGGCCGCTCGAGGGTGGAAGCGTTTTCCATGACCTTCTCCTTCTGTTCGGGCTGGTACGGAGATGCCTTCGGCTTGGCCGAAAGGAGTTTCTCGGTCGGGCAAGCGCGTGGCATCGTGGTCAACATCCGACCTGGGATGCAGTTCTCGTGCCTCGGCGGCGACTTTAAGGCCTGGTAAACCTCTTCGACGATTTCGGAACAGTTCGATTGTTCGGGCGGTCAAGGCGTCGGTCGCCTCGTGCGGCGGAAAAAGCCGAACTAACACGAAGATGGATCGCGCCTTTTCAGGAACAGCGAATCGATGCGGCTGAGAATACGGGCGATCGTCGGCTCGATGCTGGCGCTCACGTGTGTCGCCGCCGGCGCGGCCGAAGGCAATCTCTTCCGCTTGTTGCACGGCGAGCATGAAGCCGCGCAGGCGCGTGCCGATCTGATCAACGCGGCCACGACCTCCATCGAGACGTCCTACTACTGGATCGGCGACGATAGCACCGGCGCCTGGTATGCTTCGCTGCTGAAAAACGCCGCGCTGCGGGGAGTACGCGTCCGGCTCGTCGTGGACGCCGAACACAACGACATCCCGCCGGCCGTGCAGCGCCACCTTATCGCCTGCGGAGTACACATCAAGGAGTACCATCCGCACCTCACGGGCCATCCCGGCTGGCAAGATCGGCGGATGCACGACAAGACGCTGATCGTCGACGGCCGGCACCTGGTCGCGGGCAGCCGGAACATGCGGGATTGCCATTTCGGCCGGGCCCGCCTGAACTACGTCGATCGCGACGCCTACCTCTACGGCGAAGTGGCGCGGCAAGCCCGCCGGTACTTTGACTGCCTGTGGTTAAGCGATCAGGTGCGTCCCACCGACTTCCGCCCCACGCTCGTCCAGCGGGTGCGTCTGGCGACCAGCGCCAACGATCCCGAAGTCTCGGCCGCTTCGAGCAAGAATATCTGCTCCGAAACATGGCTGGCGACCGGTTGCGGGTTGACCGTCTGCGGTCGGCCGGTCGATTGCTGCGCCGATCGCGATTGGTCCGCGGACGCTCACCCGGCCGAGTGTGTCTGGTTCGTTTACGATCCGTGCGGAGTCAAGGGGCATCCCTACAGCATCGAAGAACAGCTTTTACGGCTGCTCGACGGGGCGTGCGCCAGCATCGTCCTGGAGACGCCCTATTTTGTGATGTCCCCTCAGGAGAGGCGGGCGCTGGCCGACGCGACCGCCCGCGGCGTCCATGTGACCCTCCTGACCAACAGCCTGGCGAGCACGGACCACCTGATCGTGGCCGCCGAATTCACCAACCAGAGACGCTGGCTGCTGGCTCACGACGTTGAAATCTGGGAGCTTGCCGGACCGAACCATCTGCACGCCAAGTCGGCCGTGGTCGACGGTCAGATCGCCTTCGTCGGTTCTTACAACTTCGACCCCCGCTCTCAGTCACTGAACACCGAGACGGGCGTCATCGTCCGCGACGCCTCCGTGGCCGAATGGGTGCTGAACTCGATCGGCGAGCATCTCTCGCGTTCGTACCAATTCACACCGGAGGGCCGGGCCGTGGTCGACGGCTCGCGGCATCCCGGCGCCCCGCTGGGCCGCATCATCGGCATGCAACCCTTGCGCTTGCTCGTGCCACTGGTGCGGAGAACTCTGTAACAGTGCGTCCCCTCTCCCGCCGCGACCTTTTGCTCTCTGGCCCGCCTGGCTCAGGAAAAGAGGTCAGAGGAGGTCTGACCCACGACGCGCGGCGCTTGGTGGCGCCCCCATTCGCCCGCCAGACGCCGGCAGGCTAGAATGGGGAGATTCCCTGCCATTCGCCCCGCCTGCCGGCCGCACATCGAGACCGCCTGATGAAACTCGCCTTCAGCTCCAACGCCTACATGCACTTCTCCGTCGAGGAGGCGATCCGGCGCGTGGCGGAAATCGGCTACCAGGGGATCGAAATCCTGGCCGACGTGCCGCACGCCTGGCCGGTCAACTTGCTGCCCGAGCGGCGGAAGTCGTTGCGAGACGCCCTGGCACGGCACGGCCTGGCGGTGTCGAACGTGAACGGCTTCATGATGAACGCCGTCAACGACCCCCGGCAGCCGTACTGGCACCCCTCGTGGATCGAGCCCGATCCGCACTACCGGGCGATCCGCCGGGAGCACACGAAGCGGGCCCTGGCCCTGGCCAAAGAAATCGGGGCCAAAAACGTCCAGACCGAGCCGGGCGGACCGCTGGCGTCGGGGCAGGATTGGGACGCCGCCGCCCGAATCTTCTATGAAGAGTTGATGCCTTGCGTCGAGGTTGCCGAGCGGCTCGAAGTGGGGCTCTTGATCGAGCCGGAGCCCGGTTTGATGATCGAGCGGTTCGAGCAGTTCCTGCGTTTTGTCGAGCGGATTAAGTCGCCCTGGGTGGGACTCAACTTCGACATCGGCCACGCTTATTGCGTGGGCGAGGACCCTCAAGACTGGGTCGCCCGGATGGCGCCGTACACCCGCCATTTCCACCTGGAAGACATCGCCGCCACCCGCGTCCATCAACACCTGGTGCCAGGCCGCGGGGCGATCGATTTCGAGGCGACCCTGCGCGCCATCGCGGCCACCAACTACGAGGGCTGGGTCACGGTTGAGCTTTATCCGTACATCGACGATCCCGACGCGGCGGCGCGCGAGGCGTTCGCCTATGTGACCGCGGCGCTCGACAAGCTTAGCAAAGGTAAGCTCGGAAACGGGGCGGGTTGAGTCCCTTTATGTCGTCGTCCGCCGCCAGTTCGCCGTCGCCCGTTCGTGCCTTGCTCGAGCTCCTCCGCCTGCCCAACGTCTTCACGGCGCTGGCCGACGTGGCGATGGGCTTCCTGTTCACGCACCCGACGGCGCAGCCCGCCGCCCAGCTTGCCCTGCTGGCCGTCGCAAGCGGCTCGCTTTATCTGGCGGGCATGGTGCTCAACGACTACTTCGACCGCGAGATCGACTTGGCGGAACGACCCGAGCGCCCCATCCCTTCGGGAAGGATCTCGGCCCGTTTCGCGCAAAACCTCGGATGGGCCCTTTTGGGCATCGGCGTGCTGGCCGGCTGGTCTGCCGGCCTGGCGACCGGCAGCGCACGTACCGGTGCTGTGGCGACGCTGCTGGCGCTGGCCGTCTTTGCCTACGATTTCAAACTTAAGCACACCCCCTTGGGGCCGTTGGCGATGGGGAGTTGCCGCACGCTGAACGTCCTTCTGGGCATGAGCGCGGGAGCGGAGCCGTTTCAGGCGGTCCACGCCGTCGTGGCGCTGGGCATTGGCGCCTACATCGCTGGCGTCACCTGGTTCGCTCGGACCGAAGCGACCGAGAGCCGCCGCGGTCAGCTTGCGTTCGCCTTGCTCGTCATGTTGTCGGGCATCGGCCTCTTGGCCTCGTACCCGCAATGGGCGACGGATCGCCTAGCGCCCTTCAGCCGGCCGGTGTACGCCGCCAACGCCGGCGACCGCTGGTATTGGTTCTGGGGCCTGATGGCGGTGATGATAGGCTGGCGTGCCTTGCGAGCCATCATCGACCCGATGCCAGTCTACGTGCAAAGCGCGGTGAAGCAATGCCTGATTTCGCTCATCGTGCTCGACGCGGCGGTCTGCATGGGGGTGCGTGGGCCGTTTTATGCCATGGCCGTTGTCGCCCTCGTCTTGCCCACGATGTTCTTAGGGCGATGGATCTATTCAACGTAGGAGGTCTTGGACTTAGCTTTAGGAGTTTGCAATGGACCGAAGAACCAAAGCCTAAAACCCAAGACCTAAAACCTAACACCTACAATCTAAAAATGATTTTGGGGTACAACACCAACGGCCTGGCTCATCACGATCCGTTTCAGGCGGTCGAACTGCTGGCCGACATCGGTTATCGGAGCGTGGCGATCACGCTCGATCATGGACCGCTCAACCCGCTCGACAAGGGATTTGCCGGCCAGTTGGCCAAGATGCGCCGCTTGCTCGACCGTCTCCAGATGCGAAGCGTGGTCGAGACCGGCGCCCGGTATCTGCTCGATCCCCGCGCGAAGCACGAACCGACGCTCGTTTCGCCCGACCCGGCAGCCCAGCAGCGACGCGTCGACTTTCTCTCGCGCGCCGTCGATGCGGCACGCGAACTGGCCAGCGACTGCGTGTCGCTCTGGTCCGGCGTGGTCCATGACGCCGCTGACGATGCGACGGTTTGGCAGCGGCTGGAAACCGGTCTGGCGCAGGTCCTCGACTATGCCGACTCACGTCAGATCCCCGTCGGCTTTGAGCCGGAACCGGGCATGTTCATCGACACGATGGCGCGCTACGACGACCTCTGCCGGCGGTTGGGCGACGACTGCTTGCGGTTGACGCTCGACGTGGGCCACCTGCACTGTCAGGGGGAGCAGCCGCTGGCCGACTACATCGAGCGTTACTCCGGCCACCTGGTGAACGTCCATATCGAAGACATGCGGGCGGGCGTTCACGAGCACCTGATGTTCGGCGAGGGGGAAATCGACTTCGGGCCGGTTATGCGGGCGCTCGCAGTCGCCCGCTATGGCGGCGGGGTGCACGTCGAGTTAAGCCGGCACAGCCACGTCGGACCGCAAGCTGCCCGCCGGGCGTTCGACTTTCTCAGCCCCTTCATGGCGGCGTGAGCTGCGCAAGGATATAAGAGAAGCATGCAACTTGCTGTGCTGGGAACTGCCGGCTACCATCCCAACGAATCGCGGCACACGGCCTGTTTCATGTTGCCGGAAGTGGGCGTGGTTCTCGATGCCGGGACCGGGTTTTTCCGCGTCGGTCGGCACCTGGCGACCGACGAGATCGACATCTTCCTGACGCATACGCACCTCGACCACGTGTTCGGCCTGACGTTTTTGTTCGACGTCCTGTATGGCCGGACGATGAAACGGGTGGACGTGCACGCCGAGGCCGCCAAGCTGGCGGCGGTGGAGAACCACCTGCTAAACGAGCTGTTGTTCCCGGTTTCCTTGCCGTGCCGGTACCGTGCGCTTGCCGGACCGGTGTCGCTGGCCGGCGGCGGCGTGCTTACGTCGTTTGCGCTGGCGCATCCGGGCGAATCGGTCGGCTTCCGCCTCGACTGGCCCGGCCATTCGATGGCCTACGTCACCGATACGACCGCCCATCCCACGGCCAGTTATGTGGAACGGATCCACGGAGTGGATCTCCTCGTCCACGAGTGCAACTTCACCGACGACAACCGCGAACTGGCGGAGCTGACGGGCCACAGCCACACCACGCCGGTGGTCCAGGTGGCCAGGCAAGCCGAAGTGGGCCGGCTGCTCCTGGTGCATCTGAATCCGCTCACCGAGGGTGACGACCCGGTCGGACTGGAGGCGGCCACGGCCATCTTTCCCCGAACCGAGGTCGCCCGCGACAACATGCTGGTCGAGTTCTAGATAACCGTGCGCGATTCACTGGCGCGCCCCTTTGTCGTCTTTCGCGGGGTGAGAGGCGACGATGGGCGGTGGCCGCGCGGTTTCAGGCAAGCCTGGTCGATCCGTGGGGGCTGCATTCCGCTGGAGCCCGAGGTACGATCCGGGGCATCAACCAACTCGAAACTTCAAGTGGAAACGGCATCGGATGACTTTGACTACGAAAACGAAGAAATCGCTCTTGCGCGACGGCCGCCCTCTCGAGCCCGATCTCGACGCGGCTTTCGAGCGGGTCATGCGGCTGATGCGAATTCCAGGAAAGAGCGGGGAGGAAGCGGAAGTGGCCCGCTTTGTTGTCGACGAGCTGCGTCGAGCCGGCGCGCCCGCCGCGGCCATCCAGTTCGACGACGCCCACCACCAGTCGCCGTTGAAGGGGAACGTCGGCAATCTGGTGCTCGCCTTGTCCGGCACCCAGCGTGGGCCGCGCCGGCTGCTGATGGCCCATCTCGACACCGTCCCCTTGTGCGTCGGCTGCAGGCCGACCCGCAAAAAAGACGTCGTCGTCTCGGACGACCCCAGCACCGGCCTGGGGGCCGATAACCGTGCGGGATGCGCCGTCATTCTCACGGCCGCATTAGAGATCCTTAAACGGCGTCTTCCCCACCCGCCCTTGACCTTCCTTTGGGCCGTGCAGGAGGAGGTCGGTCTGCACGGCTCACACTATGCCCGTTTGTCGAAGCTGGGCAAGCCGCGGCTGGCCTTCAATTGGGACGGCGGCTCGGCAGAAAAGCTCACGATCGGCGCGACGGGCGCCTACCGGATGACGATCGAAGTCCAAGGTCTCGCCAGCCATGCGGGGGGCGCGCCCGAGAAGGGCGTGAGCTCGATCACGATCGCCGGCCTGGCCATCGCCGATCTCGAAAAGCATGGCTGGCTGGGGGACGTTCGCAAGCGCGGACGGCACGGCACCAGCAATATCGGCGTCATCGAAGGGGGCGCGGCCACCAACGTCGTGGCCGATCGCGTGCGGTTACGCGCCGAATGTCGCAGCCATGACGCCGCCTTCCGCAAGGAGATCTTGGACGCCTTTCAGACCGCATTTGAGCGCGCGGCGGGCCAGGTGCGAAATGTGGCCGGCGTGACGGGGCGAGCCTGCTTCCAAAGCCAGCTCGACTACGACGCTTTTCGCCTGGACGATGAAGAACCATGCGTGCTGGCGGCGGAAGCCGCGGTGCGGGCGGTCGACGCCGAGCCGATGCTGGCCATCACCAACGGCGGCCTTGACGCCAACTGGCTTACCGCCCGAGGCATTCCGACCGTCACGCTCGGCTGCGGCCAGCAAAACGTCCACACCACGTCGGAACAGCTCGACGTGCCGGCCTTTGAACGGGCCTGCCGCATCGCCCTGCGGCTGGCGACGGCGACCGAATAGCCCGTCGCGAGCAGCCAGCTACGAGCCGCCATTAAGCAGGACCAACTTGGCGATGGCGAAATAGGCGACGATTCCGCTTACATCGACCAGGCTGGCGAGCACCGGATTGGACATCAACGCGGGGTCAAACCCGACGCGCTTGAGCAAGAGGGGCAAGAGCGCGCCCACCAGGTTGCCCCAAAGGACGACCGTTGCCACGGCGGCCGCAACCACCGCCGACAAGCGGAGGAGGTCGACGCCGTCGAGCGACTGCGCCGGGGTGAAATAGACCCGCGCAATGCCCACCACGCCAAGCGCCAGCCCCAGCGACGCGCCCATCAAGATCTCGTGCCACAAAACGCGAAACCAGTCGCCCGGGTTGATCTCGCCCAGTGCCAGTGCCCGCGTGATCAAGGTGGTCGATTGCGAGCCGCAGTTCCCCCCCGCCGAAATAATCAAGGGCATGAAAAGAATCAGCGCGGGCAGTTCCTTAAATACCGGCTCGTAGATATCGAGCACGGTGGTCGTGAGAAACCCGCCAAGGAAGAGAATCGCCAGCCACATACCCCGCTTGCCCCACAAGGTGTGGAAGGGCGTGCGCAGGTAGCTGTCGCCCAGCGGCGCGACGCCGCCCAGGCGATAGACGTCTTCGGTGGCCTCGTCGACGATCACGTCGATGACGTCGTCGTGCGTAACGATACCCACCAGGCGACCTTGGGCGTCTACCACGGGCAGCGCGATCAGGTCGTATTCCATCAGCTTCTGGGCGGCCAGCTCCCGGTCTTCGTCCACCGTGGCCGAGACCACGTCGGTCTGCATAATCTGCGAAATCGGCTTCTGCGGCGGCGCGAGAATCAGGTCTTTCAGCGACACAAAACCGATCAACCGCCGCTGATCGTCGACGACGTAAGAGTAATAAATCGTCTCACGGTCGGGGGCCTCGCGGCGCAATCGGTCGAGCGCCTGGGCGGCAGTCAGTTCAGCGGGAACCGTGGCGTAGTCGCTGGTCATCACGGCCCCGGTCGTCCCCTCGCTGTAGGAGGCCAGGGTGCGGATGTCTTCCCGCTCTGCGTGGGCCAGCAGGGGCATGATCTGCTCGACCTGCCCCGTGGGGAGCCGGCTCACGAGATCGGCCCGTTCGTCGTGCGACATGTAGGTGAGCAGCGCGGCCAACGCGGCGCGCTCCATCAGGCCGGTGACGCCCTCCTGCAGAGTCGGATCGAGGTACGAAAAGACGGCTGCCCGCTCGCGGCCGTCGAGCAGCTTGAGTACGAACAGAACCTCCTCCGGCCTCAAATCGTCGAGCAGTTCGGCCGAATCGGCATGGTGGTGGCCGACGAAGAACTCGCGCAGCCCCGCCTCGTCTCGCTCGGCGATGAGTTCGCGCAGATCGGGGGCTAGCAGAGGATTTCGCATTTCGGCGTCGCGATCAGAAAGAGTCCGCGAGAATTCTAGCCTGCAATCCGCGCAGAGACGAGAGTCTTTCGTCGGCAGGCGAGACGCCCGCACCACGACGCCCGCGTCAGACAGGCTCTTCGCTTGCGTGGGAAGATCGCATTGCAAAACTTGTCAAGCCCGAAAACTTGCGCTGCGCGATCTCTACTAAAAGTCCCTTTGTGGCACTCGTCACCATGCTTATAATGACGCCGTCGTGGCCGCAGTGAGCCGTCGCTCATGCGGCTCCGGCGTTCATCCAAGTGTGTGATGAGGGGATCTGCCGCCGTGTTGTCCGTCCGACCGAAGATTGCTGAATTGGTTTTTCAGTTGTATGGTCGCTCGCTGCACCCTGAGTTGTTCGAGGTCTACTCGTCGCGCACCGTGAAGCGAGGCGACTACGAAGCGACTATCAACATCACCAGCGCCGGTCACGTCGTCTGCTGGCGATATCACGGCCTGACCTTGACGGAGGTCGCGACCTCGGCGCACCACCCGCTTCCGCAAAAGCGACGCTTGCTTAACTACCGTCTCAAAGGCGAACGGACCGATCGCCTGGAATGCCGAGGCGGCGCGTCGTACCAGGTCAACTTCCAGTTGGAGCCGGTCGAGCCCGAAGTCTTTTGGACGTTTCAGCAGGAGCTGTGCCACGACGGCGAGCGGCAGGGGATGCTGCACCGCTTCAGCGCCAGCGGCCGCATGGCCCTGGGCGCGCTCAGCTACGTCAACGTCGAGACCCGCAATCGCAGCCTGCTGGTGCAGGCGTTTCATACTTTCCCCGACGACTACGCCATCGTCAAAAGCCAGTCTCTCTACGAGATTCCGTGACGCGGCGGTGAATCGGGGCGCCCCCGCACCACAACGCCGGTTCTCGGAGGGCTCTAAGCCGGGTCGACGCCGCGTCTCTTGCGGGGGAGGGAGAGGTGGATCAAGATAACGGCGTTCGCTTCCTCCGCGTTGCCGTCCCACGCCGCCTCCCTCATGTCACCTCCATCCTCGTCGCTTCAGGAGATCTGCACCCTTTTCGGACAGCCCGTGGCCGGCAACCCGACGCAATACATGATCGAAAAGGCGTTCGCGCACCACGGGCTCGACTGGCGGTACCTGACCCTGGAAGTCGCGCCCGAAGACCTGGCCGACGCCGTCCGCGGCATGCGGGCGATGGGGTTTCGCGGCGGCAACATCACCAAGCCGCACAAGGTGGCCGTCGTTCCGTATCTTGACCGGCTGAGCGACGCCGCCGCGCTGATGGGCGCGGTGAACTGCATCGTGCGGGAAGATCGCCAGCTCGTGGGCGAGAACACCGACGGCAAGGGCTTTTTGCGGTCTCTTGCCGCCCTGGTCGACCCCGCGGAAAAGCGGGTCGTGCTGCTCGGCGCGGGGGGCGCCGCGCGGGCCGTCGGCGTCGAGCTGGCGCTGGCGGGAGCGGCCGGCATCACCGTGGTCAACCGCACCCAGGAGCGAGGCCAGCAGCTTGTCGACCTGCTCACGTCCAGGCTGCCAGCCGAACTGGTCGTCTGGTCGGGCGAATACGCCATACCGGGCGAAGCCCAGATCGTCATCAACGCCACGAGCATCGGCATGAACGACCCCGACGCTCGCGTTCCGGTCGATTTCGCGGCCGCCGCGAAACAGATCGTCGTGGCCGATGTTGTGGCCAATCCGCCCGACACGCGGTTCCTGGCTGAAGCCCGCGAGCATGGGGCCACCACGCTCGACGGCCTGGGAATGATCGTCAACCAGGCGGCTATCGCCTTCCAACTTTGGACGGGAATCGAACCGGACACCACGGTGATGCGGGAAGCGGTTGAGGAGTTTTTGGGCGTGTGAAGACGACCGACGGCAAAATGCGAGGGTAGACGGTGGCAATCTGCAGAGACCGGCTGATGAATACGACAACGACGGTTTGCTCGCGCGTTTTTGGTCTACTCGCCCTTGCTTGTTCCGTGGGCGCAGCGTATGGGGACGAACCAAGCGCGGTCCATTTGTTCGATCGCGACACGCTGGTCGGCTGGGACTACGGACCACACCCGGCCAAAGGCTGGCGAATGACCGACGGTGTTCTCCAGGGTGATAAGAATTCGACGCCGCTCGTGTCGGGCTGGACCTGGGGAGATGTCACCCTGCAATTTCGCTGGAAAGTCGAGAACAACGGGCGCTGGATTTTGCGGCTGATGGGGGCGGCCGACTCGGATTTTGCCATTCCAATCTCTTTGTCGGAGAATCGAAAGAACCGAGCCCGCGTGGTCGCCAATCCTGATCCGGCGGGCGAAATCGTTGTTGCTTCCTCGGTCGACGGGTGGCACGAGGCCACGCTCCAGCGGAGCGGAAACGAGGCCGAGCTCACGGTCAGCACGCGTCTGGCGGGGGGAGCCAGCCACAGTTCGAACATCCGCTTTGCCGTCAACGGCCGGTTCGGGCTGCAACTCAGTATCGCCGAGGGCGCCGGCTCGATTGCCGACCTCACGGCCCTAGAACCCCCCGGCGAGCCCCTCTACAACGGCAAAGACCTGAGCGGCTGGTGGACGCCAGGCAACCTTGCCTCCTGGATGCCCGAGGAGGACAGCATCATTTGCGTGAACCAGAACGGCAACTATCTCCGCACGCAGCGGGAATACGCGAATTTCACGCTTTCGCTCGACTACAAAATGGCCGCGGGGGGAAATTCGGGGATCGGCATTCGCACGGCCAAAAGCGGCTGGCCCTCCGGCGACGGCATGGAGTTGCAGATGCTCGACGAGCCGGCAAGCACTCCTCTCACCCGCCACTCGACGATGGCGATCTACGGCAACGTGGAGCCGGTGGCCCGCGCCGACCGTTCACAAGAATGGAACCGCGTGGTTATCAAAACGGAAGGCTACCTGGTTTCGGCCTGGGTTAACGGCGTGCTGGTGCAACACGCCAACACGGCCGAACTGCCGGAACTGCGGCGGCGAAACCTCAAGGGTTGGATCGGCCTGCAAGACCACGGCGCGAGGACCGAATTCCGCGATCTGCGCGTGCTCGAAGGGCCATCCGAGGGAGGGCTGAAGGCCTGGCAGGCGCCGCGCCCGCAGAGCGGATCGCAACTCGTGCTCGACCGGTTGATGAACTCCGAGCGACTGGCGATCGACGAGCACGTCGGGTGGGGCGCGGTGGAGACGAAGGTGACCAGCGCGGCCGAGCAGACGCTGGCCGAACTGTCCGGGCCGGGCGCCGTCGTCACGGTTTCGCGGACGAATCCGTCCGGGCAGCTTGCCCTCTACTTCGAGGGCGAACCGAAGCCCCGGCTCGTCTGCCCGACCGACAAACTGGCCGAACAGGTGCCACTCGTCGGCCAGGATACGCAGCCCCTGTTGACGTTCATCCCCTACCGGAAATCGCTCAAGATCACGATCAAGAACGCTCAGCCCGGCGACTACCGCCTTGATTACGTCCGCTTCGCCGACGACGTGCCGTTGGAGGAGTTTTCGGCGGCGGGAAAGCCGCCCGTCGCACGGGGCCTGTTGCCGGCGCTCTCCTACCGCAACGAGCAGCTTGGCTGGGGGACGCATCGCGAGGCCGACCCTTTGCCGCGGGCCGGCAGCGAAGGGCAGAAGATCGACGAGCAGAGCCAAGCCACGCTAGTCGACCTCGCCGGGCCGGGCGTCGTGCAGTGGACCAAGCTGATCGCCGCGCCGACGCTGCTGGCCGATGACGACCTGTGGCTGGAAGTGACGGTCGACGACGAATCGCGACCGGCGATTGCCGCCCCCGCCCGGTATTTCTTTCCAGGGCTGGCGGAAGGCAACTACCCGAACTACGTGGTGCTCAACCGCGAAGGCTTTACGAACATGCTGGCGATGCCCTACCGATCACGGTTGACGATCGTCGTGGCGAACCGCGGCCGTCGGCCCGTCAGCCCGGTCGGCCTGGTCGTTTCCTACCAGCCGCTGGCGGACGTCGACGATCCACGATTGGCCCACCGGTTGCGAGGCACGTTCCAGACCGCGACCGATTCGGCCGACCGCGAGTGGGCAAAGCAAACGGGCGCGGGCCGTTTCGTGGGACTGGTGACGCAATACGGCAAGATGGCGGCCGGCGTCGACTCGCTGCTGATCGACGGCAAGCCGCAAGACGGCTGGCACTCGCCGGACTGGCGAACCATTCTGGGGATCGACCCGCAGGCCACGAACGAGCGTCGCAGTCTCACAGGTCGCCAGGGCGGCTTGCAATGGCGGTTCTTTCTGCTCGCCCCGCCGGAGTTTCACGAGTTGTTTGAGCTCCGCGCCACGGAAGGGCCTCGGCTCGGCAACCGCCTGGCGATTTTCTACCTCAAGTCGCCCTAACAGTCTGTTGAAATATTCCAAAACTGCGAAAACACCATCACTTTATACGGCGTTTTTGCATCCTTTTGATGCGTTTCCGAATATTTCAACAGACTGCTAAGCCAGTGTACCTGCCGGTTGTCCTTCCGTTTGATCGAACAACCGTGCCACGAGCTCCGGCGGCGGAGGCGCCGTCAGAAGGCTGACCACGATTCCCGATATCAGGGAAACCCCCAGGCCCCACACGATCGGATCGATCCCCAGGAGCAAGTGTGGACGAAAACCCGTCGCTTCCACGAAGCCGATTGTATACAAGACGAGAACCGTGACGGCCCCTAGCGTCATGGCGGCCGTCGTTCCGGCGGCCGTGGCACGCCGCCAGTAGGCGGCCATGGCGGCAGGCACGACGAATGCCGCCGCCCCTCCGCTGCCGCTGAAAACGACCAACGCCTGCAGGTATTGGACCGGGTTGATGTTGGCCACGAAGGCGATAACTCCGATGAGGACCATCGCCGCGTAGGTCAGCCGTTTGATCTCGGCGATCGAGGCCTGCGGCCGGATCAGCCGCTGATACAGGTCTCGCACCAGCCCGGAGGCGATCACCACCAGAAACGAGCTGACGGTCGCCATCACCGCGCCGAAGGGGGCCGTGAGAATGAGCCCGGCCAGCAGCGAGCCCCCCGGCAACTGGCTGGTCGTGTGCAGGGCCAGCCGCGGAATGATTTCGTCCGTTTTGTGCAGGTCGGGGATGATCGCCCGGGCGCAGATACAGATCACGATCAGCGGCAGGTAGATGAGCATGTTGTAGGCGGCCAAGAGGAAGATCGACTTGCGGATCGTCTCGGTGTTCTTGCTGGCCATCACCCGCACCATGCCGGCCGGCGACCCCATCCCCGCGTAGACCCAGACGAAGAAGAACGACACCGCCGAACCAAACGGCAGAAAGCTTCGCCCGTCGGCCGAATAGCCGCGGGGCGAAAGAAACTCCTGGCCGGTTTGCTCGACGGCCGCAACCGACGCGTGCTCCAATCCGCCCGCCGCCGAAACGACGAGCGGCAGCAGAATCATGACGCCCACCAGCATCATCACGCTCTGGAAGAGGTCGGTCCACACGGCCGCCAGAAAGCCCCCGATGACCGTGTAGCCGACGACGGTCAAAGCAAAAATCGTCAGGCCGAGATAGTAGTAATAGTCGAGCTGGCCGTCCGACTCGTCGAGCGTGAGCGCCCCGGAGCCCGGCCAGGCGACCTTCATCACGATCGCCCCCGCCTTGAACTGGGCCACCATCATGAAACACATGAAAAGAAGCACGAACCCCAGGCTCAGCGAGCCCAGCGCCGGGCTGGCGAACCGCTCGCGAAACAGGTCGGGCAGGGTGATCGCCCCGGTGCGGCGCGAAAGCTGGGCCAGCCGCTTGCCGAGCATGGCGAATCCGGTGATCGGAACGACCATGTAGCTGCCGATCCACAGGGCCAGCGACCAGCCGTGCGAATAGACGTAGGAGGGAAAGCCCATGAACGTGCCGCCGCTTTGCACCGTGGCGGTCAGCGCCAGGGCCCAGGCTCCCAGGCCGCGGTTCCCCAAAAAATAGCCCCGCAAGAACGACCCTCGCTCGACGATCCGTTGGGCGATCGTTCCCAGCCAGACGGACGCGGCCACAAACACCAGAAGCGCGGCCAGCGTGCCGGCGCCGCCCGAGCTCTCACTCATGGCTCACCTCCCGCGATACGTCCGAGTCGTCGGAGAGGCCAACCGAGTCGGGCGAATCGGCCGACTCGTCCAACTCTTCTCCCAGATCAACGTCGGCCACGAACGCGAAGGCGAAAATGCCGGCGACGACCGTGCAGGCGGTCCAGGGCAAAAAGACACCCCACAACACCCAGTCGGGGATGCCCCACGTCGATCGCAACGTGGCCGGTTCGGGCTGGTAGCCGAAGAAGTAGCAGTAGGCAAGCGTGTACGACATGGCGACCAGCCACACGGCCAGGCTGGCCCATGCCTCTCGCCGCGCGGTCCGCACGACCGGATCTTCGCGAACAGTCATCGCTGAGGTTCCCAGGTGTGTTGGCGTCGGTGCGTGCGAAACACTACCCTACGCAATCGTCCGGCGAAATCAAGCGCCGAGAGCAATTCGCGCGATCTCATTCGCGCACGCCCGGGCGCCGTTCACGGCCAACGTCGGCTCGACGACCGGTTCGTCGAGGAGGCGGCCCAGCGGCTCCGACCAGCGGCCGGCCAGGAAATCGTCTCGCGAGATGCGTCCCAGCCGAAGCTGCTGGTCGACTTGCTGCTCGAAGATCTCGTCTTCACGGAACGAACGGCGGGGCGGACAGAGAAGCCGCTTTCTGGCGGCGATGCACTCCGAGACCATGCCGTAGCCGAACTTCGAGACCGCCGCGTCGCAGGCGTTGAGAACGTCGGTGAAAAGCAAACCGTCAGTGAGCGTCACGGGCCGCTCGTTGCCGCGCGAGCCGGCATTGTGGGCGTCGAAGTGCAAAAACAGCCAGTCGGGGTTGGTGTCGGCGACGGCGGCTCGCGCCGCGGGCGGAATGCGGCCCCGCATCGCCAGCACGATTCGCGGGCGGGTGTCGGCTGGGTCGATGTTCAAGTGCTTCAATACGTCTGCCGGCTCGCGCCGCGGCCGCCTGGCCACCAGTGGCATGTCGACCACCCGGCCGATCGACTCGTCCTCTTGGCTGTGACTGAAGGGGAGCCTCAGCCACGAGGTCATCGGCCCATAGCCGTCGCGAATCCAGTCCAAGAGATGGCGCGGAGCGCCGTCGCCGAAAAACGGCTCGTAAATCCAATTCCAGGTGAAGTTGCCGATCCCCACGCACGGCACGCCGCATGCGGCCGCCACCTCGCCCGCCAGCGGCGGAAAGTCGGCCACGATCAGCGAGATTTTGTGCTCGGCAACCCAGCAGGCTTCGCTCGATCGCCGCTCATTGCGCTCGCCGTAGTGGCGCTGGAGTTGTTTGAGGGTGGCGGCCACGTCGACTCCCAGCGAATCGGCTTCCTCGACCACCCCCGGATCGAGCGACTCGCTCATCGGGTGAAACTGTACCCGGTCGATCCCCGCCACCAAGTGCGAAGGCACGTTGCTGCGGACATGGATCGTCCAGTCGGGCCGCAGCGCCACGAGTTCCCGCAGCACTTCCGAGGTTCGGGTCGCGTGGCCGTAGCCATGACCGCTAACGTAGAACAGGACGTGCACTAGTTGCCGCCGGCGAGCCGCTCCAGGATCTCACGCAGTTGCGGCTGAAAGGCCGGTTTGACCAGGTGGAAACTGATGCCGGCCAACTGCGATCGCTGATAGTCGTGCTGCTCCCCGTGGGCCGTGATGGCGATCAGAACGGGCGGGGCGCCGTCCCGACGCTGACGCAGGCGGCGGGCGAGTTCCCACCCGTCCATGTCTGGCAAACCGATGTCAATCAGCACGACGTGCGGCAAGTAATAGGGAAAGAGCGCCAACGCCTCGTTGCCGGACGTGCAGACGCGGGAAGCGTAACCCCATGTATGAAGGCTTGTGTCCAGCACGTCCGCCGTGTCGAGATTGTCTTCCACGACCAGCACCCGCAGATGCCCGTCAGGGCCGCCGGAACCGGAGCTTGTCCCGCCCGCGTCAGGCGCCGGATGGATGCGCGCGTTGGGGCGCCGTGTGGGGAAATGCACCGGACCGCCCGTTCCCGAACTGGCCCCGGGATCGAGGGCTGCGAGCGCGAAAAATGAGTCTGGCAATGTAGGACGCATGGAAACACCTGCCGGGCCAACAATGCCGAGCGAGCGACACGAGAGAACCAGCATCCAGAATCACTGGTCGTATGCCAGTCTAAGCAGCAATCTCGACCGCGTCAAACGGCAGTAGTTGCTGGTAATGGTGCCTTTTGACTCGCTACCCACGCCCAGGCGGTGTCACGCGCAGTGCCGCTTGATTTCAAGGCTCGAATCCGCCAGAATCCGGTTCTTTAGCCGGCTCACTGAGTGTAGCGATGGTTTTTGATCACATCGAATCTCTCAAGCAGCAATACACGGACAAATACGTTGTCGTCGACGAATCTCGCCCCGAACTGGCCCGATTCCACGGCCTGGCCGGGCAGGTCAAGACCGTGAATATGAGCGGTCGCGCCCTGGTCGAGTTCGAGGCCTACAACAACATCGGCTGGTACGACATCGACCTCGACTTTCTGAGGGTCGTTGACAAGCCTCCCGCAAAGGCCGCCGAAGAGCACGCCAAACCGGCCAAAGCCGCAGCCAAGGCGGCGCCGGCCAAGCCCAAGGCCGAACCGGCCGCGGGCGAAAAGAAGCTCTCGCCGCTGGAGATGGCCCGCGCGCAAGGGGCCGCCAAAAAGCCGGCCGATGCAGGCAAGAAATCGACCAGCGACATTCTGGCCGCCGCGCGGGGCGGAAAAGCGGCGGCGCCGGCCGCCAAAGAAGCCCCCGCTAAAGCCGAAGCCAAACCGGCCGCGCCGGCCGCTGGCGAGAAGAAGAAGCTGAGTACCTCCGACGTTCTCGCGGCCGCCCGGGCCAAAGGGGGCGGTGCCCCGGCAGCCAAAGCGAGTGAACCGGCGCCTGCGGCCCAAGCGCCCGCCCCGGCTGAGGCTGGCCGAAAACCGACCACGGCCGAGATTCTCGCCGCCGCCCGCCGCAAGGTTGCCCCCGAACCAGCGGTGGTTGCCCCGGCGGTCGAAGCGGAAGCACCGGCGCCGGCCGAAAGCGAACCGGAAGCGCCGCAAGCGACCGCGGAACCCAAGCCCAAGTCGGTGGCTCCAGGCGGTTTGCCAAAGACGACTCCGGAGATCATCGCCTGGTGCCGTCAACACGACGCCAAATAAAGAGTTGCCGCGCCTTCAGTCGGTACCTCTGAGCGCTAAGATCAAAGCCACGCGCCGTTGGTTACCGATTAGACCGGCTGCCTGTTAAGCGATGCGGCGGTCAGCGATTTTCGACGAGCAAAGCCCCGCCACGGCGCACCCCGTTGAGCAGCTTCCGCAACCCGCGGCTTCTTCGGTCCCGCAACCCGGACCGCATCCGCTGGCCAGCACGTCGGCAAACGTGCCGATCTGCGCCTCGGCGTCGTAGGCTTCCGCCAGCTCGGCGGCCACGGTTTTGAGCCCGGGCGGTTGCGGTCCGAGGAAATAAAACACGAGCGTCTGGCCGTCAAACAGGTGCTCCACGTCGACCAGCACCGCCTCGATTCGCAGGTCCGCCAGCCGCCGGCGGCAGGCGTCGTAGGCTTCCTGACGCTTGCTTCCCAGACGGGCCTCGAGCAACTGGTCCTCGATCGTCATCCCCCGCACGATCGCCCCGTCGGATTCGGCTCGGCTTTCGCTGGCCGGCGGCGCGAGCACTTCGCCCACTTCCAGGCCGCGCACGGTACGCACGATCACCCGCGAGCCGCGAGGAAAGCGCGTGGCGTCGACCGACGTGAATCGACCCACGTGGCCCAAAGCGCCGACGCGTACCAGATGAAAAGCGGGCATCGTGCCTCCATTTTGGCCGGATCGGCCCGCCGTGTCGATACGTCACGGCGTGTCCTTCCGCTCGGCTTAGCGCCTCTTTCGGTTCCCCGGCAGATCGCCAATCGGCTCTTTGCTTGCCCGGCTTGCTCCGCCATACTGGGCGGAACTTGCTTCAGACCCGTATAAACACACAAACGCATGATTTCCACCGAGCCGCAGAGAAGTGAGACAGGCAGCGTCTGGCAGCGTCTGGCGGAACAGGTTCTGGCCGGCTACCGCTTGAATCGCGACGACGCTCTTTCCGTCCTGACCGCGGCGGACGAAGAGCTGCCCGACCTGCTCGCCGCCGCTTACCAGGTGCGGCGCCGCCACTTTGGCAACACGGTGCAGCTCTATTTTCTCATGAACGCCAAAAGCGGCCTCTGCCCGGAAGACTGCTCTTATTGTTCGCAATCGAAGGTCTCCGAGGCCGAGATACCTCGCTACAACATCCTGAACCGCGAGAAGCTGCTCGACGGGGCGCGGGTGGCTGCCGAGCGGCAGTCGAAGACGTATTGCATCGTGATCTCGGCCCGCGGCCCCAGCGAACGCGAGATGGACGCCGTCACGTCCATCGTGCCGGAAATCAAGCGGCGGTGGGGCATGGAGATTTGCGCTTGCCTGGGCCTGCTTACGCCAGAGCAAGCGCGGCGGCTGAAGGAGTGCGGCGTCGACAAGGTGAACCATAACCTTAACACGAGCGAGGCCTTTTACGGCGACATCTGTTCGACGCACACCTTTCAGGATCGCCTCGACACGCTGCGGGCCGTGCGCGAGGCGGGCATGCAGCTTTGCTCCGGAGGCATTGTGGGAATGGGTGAGAAAGCCGTCGACATGGTCGACATGGCCCTGACGCTGCGCGAGCTGGCGGTCGAATCGATTCCGGTGAACTTTCTTAATCCCATCGAGGGGACGCCGCTGGCCGGCATGGGGCAGCTCACGCCTCGCTACTGCCTGAAGGTGCTCTCGATGTTCCGGCTGGTGAATCCGTCGAGTGAAATCCGCATCGCCGGCGGCCGCGAGATCCATCTGCGCAGTTTGCAACCGCTGGGCCTCTACCCGGCCAATTCGATGTTCGTCGGCGACTACCTGACGACCAAGGGGCAACTTCCGGAAGAGGACTACCGCATGATCGAGGACCTGGGGTTCGTGATTACCCAGGGCACGTGCTGAGGGGCGGTTTGAGCGACCTCCCTTTCGTTTTCACTCGCCCGGATTGGCGGCCGATTCTCCAGAGCCGGGATTCGTTGCCTCGTCGAGCGCGGCCTGTAGCTGCGTTTCCGTGTCCGGCCCGGCGCCGATGAACACACGGGCCACCTGCCCCGCGGGGTTAACGACAACCGTATACGGAATCGCAGCGGCGCCATAGCGTGCGGCGACGGCGCCGTCGCGGTCGAGCGCCACGGCGATATCGAGGCCCATCCGCGCAATCGCCGCCTTCGCGTCGTCTGCCGATTGCTGCAGGTTTACGGCCACCAAGGTGACGTTGCCTTCCTGGGCGGCAACCGTCTGGGCCAGCTTGGGAAGGCTACGGACGCACGGCGCACACCAGGAAGCCCAGAAGTCGAGCACGACCGTCTGGCCTTTTTGCGCAGAGAGGCGGAACTTGGATCCGTCGACCAGGTCGAGTTCGAAGTCTGGAGCCAACCGGCCCACGAGCGGCGAGTCCTTGCCCGCCTCAGAGGGAGAATCACCCTCCTGAAACGCCTTGGGATCGGGGGCGGGGGTAAGCGTCCAGCCGTGATAGGCAACCTTCGTTGCGGCCTGACGCACGAAATCGCCGAGAAAGAGCTCGTTGACGCGGTCGAGCGGCAAATGGCACTCGCCCAGCACTTCGCTTAAGCCCACGAGCGATCGCTCGTCGATTTCCTTGGCAACGAAGGTCATCCGCGTACCGTCGTCGCAAACGGCGTGAACCTGATTCGGCCGGTTAGCCGCGTCCTCTTCCGCTGCGCCGGTCGGCTCCGGGTGTAGCCAGACGATGGCCGCGATCCGGTCGCGAGGGTAGTCGCGAGATTCGTCGTCGACGGCAAAACGCACGACGCCATCGACCAGGCTGAGCAGGCGGCCGCGCAGGTAGTCACCGTTGGCCGCGCAAAGGATCTGCGTAGGCGGATCGTCGCGCCGCAGCCGAGGCAGCGTCAACAGCCTTTGGAGCTTTTCACGCCCAAGCTGCGCCGGGCGAACCTGCTCGCTGGCCGCCTGCCGGGCAAACTCCTGGAACGTGGGCCGGCCGCGGGCCGACCCGTCGGCCGATTCGGCCAGGTCGATCGCTTTGACCTTGTCGTGGGCGATCTGTTTCTCGGCGGAGGCCGTACGGCAGATCACGCCTCCCTGGTCGATGCTCGTGACCTCACAACGAAAGGTGTCGCCGGTGGTGAGATAGATCGTGTCGCGTCCGGCCCGCGCCGGGCCTTCATCGTTTTGCTTCGGCGGACGCCGGGCCGCGTTTCCGTCGAGTTCAGCCCGGCGAATTGATGCGGCCCGCGCGTTGTCGAAACGTGCCAGCGACTGCGCGGTGAGGCGGGCCGAGGCTTCCTCGCGCAGCGGACCGGCGCGCAGGGAGCCGGCCGGCAGCCAGGCGACGGGGCCGTGCCCGTTTTCGGCCTTGCCGGGGGCGAGTCGGCCGTGCATTCGGCCGTCTTCGAGGCGGATCACCAGCGCGCGCTCGGCGCTGGTCGTCTCGCCCGCCGGCGCGTACAAGAAGGCGATATTCGCCAGGGACGAGATGGGAAGGCCGACGCTCTCAAGTTGGGGCGTGTCGATCGACTTGCAATCGACCAGCAGGCGCTCGGCGTTCATGCCGGCGAACCAGCCGCTGAGTTGCGTGCCGTCGGCACAAGAGATGCGGAGGGGGCGCTCGGGCATCACGGCCGGTTCGCCAAAGTAGATCCGCGCGGCCTCTTCGTCGCCGGCCACCACTTCCCCCTGATCGGTCGACAGCACGAATTGCCGCCGCTCGGCGTCGTAGCGAGTGAGTTTGCCCGCCACGACCGACCCATCGACGCGGTGCAACTGCGGCCGGCTGGCGGCCGGCGGCGGCGGCACCTCGCCCGTCCATCGCCAGATTCGCAGCCGCTCCAATCGCAGTCCTCCTCGCTTGTGCTCCAGGAAGACGCCCGGCAAGACGCTGGGCGCGTCGACCCCGACATGGACGCTGGCCAGCGGCAATCCCTCGGGCGAAAACACCTGGGCCCGCTGGGCTTCCTGGTCGAGGAGGACTCGCAGGTGGACGCGATCTCGCTCGGGACCAGGCGCGAGGGTCATCACGCGGGCCACGTCGATGTCGCTCTTGGTCTCGTACACGGCGATCACGTCCTGGTCTACGACCTCCAGCCGGAAACCCTTGTGGTGGCCGGCCGCTTCGCCGCCGACCCCCAAAGCCAACCGAAAGACTGGCGGAAAGAGCGAAGAGACCTCGAACTCGATCAGGGCCTTGGGGGGAAGATCGATCTTGCCATACAGCGAGGCGAGGTCCTTGTCGGTTACGAGGTGCCCGTCGTCTTCGTGCCAGCTATCTGCGCCGCGGGGCATCTGCCACTCGGCCAGGCCGCTGGGACCGAGATAGACCAGCGCATTCGCCTGGCACCGCTCCAGGCACCGGGCGGCCGAACGCTTGACGCGCAGCTCGCCGGCCAGCGAGGAGCGGAACACGAGGCTCTCCTCGCCGACGGAGACGAGCTCGCCGTAGAGCACGTCGCCGCCGGCCAGCTCGAGCCGATACTCATGATCGCGCCAGCCCGGCGTCGACGAGACGGGGAACCTCACCCGCGTCAGAGCGTGCAGGTCGAACTCGAAAGGCTCGGTGAAGGCCGGCGCGTGCCAGGCAAATTTATCCGGCTGACTTGTGGCAGCCGGCTTGCCCGCCACCCAGTCGTTCCCCTGCAAATAGAGCACCGGAGAATCCGTGGGGGGCCTCGGATCTTCGTTGGACGCAATGGCGGCGGATTGTGCCAGGCCGCCTTGGGAACTCGCCGCGCCGGCGGCCGGGCGAGTTCCGATGCGGAGTTGGGCGCGAGCAGGTGAGCAAAGCGCGACGACCAAGACAGCGAAGCAAGCCAGGGTGACGTACAACGGCCAACGTTTATCGTTCATAGATTGGCAAGAAGCGGTAGTTGAGGGCCATCACAAGCAGTCCCATCGAGGTGCCGTAGGCGGGGCCGAACTGCGACGGGAAACTGCCGTCGGCTTGCTGCGCCTGTTTCAAACGGCGGATCTGGCCCCTGTTCCATTTCTCCCATTGATCGACATCTCCCTGATAGAGGGCCTGGGCCTGGTAGTAAAACGTGTATTCGTCGTTGTGATTCTGCCCGTGACCGCGGTCGTGCTTGAGGTACTCGAGGGTAGCCTTGTATTCCTTGAGGTCTTTGCGACGGGCGACGGCGTAGACGAGCGTGGCGATCGAGGAGCGGGCCGTCGAGTCGCCCGGTCCGCCGGCCATGCCGCCCGCATAGCCCACGGTTCCATCCGGCCCGGTTGACTGGCGGTAGTAGGCCAGCGCACGGTCGATTGCCTGATCGGGTACCTCGATGCCGGCGTTGCGGGCCGCCAGCAGCCCCACCAGCACCGCGCCGCTCACGGACGTGTCGGCGTCGTGGGCGTTGGGCGAGTACCGCCAGCCTCCCAGCGGGTTCTGCTTCTGCGAGGCCAGGGCGCAGCGCACGGCCAACTCCAGCGCCTGTCCGATCGAGCGGCTGCGCTTCTCGACTTGCATCCCGGCGGCACCCTGCTGGGCGCTCCACAGATTATGGTCGTCGACCGCGCCGTAGGCTTCGGCCAGCGCCAGCATGGCGAAGCCGTGGTGATACATGTTGCCCGGACCAATGCAGCCGCTGACCGCTTCCTGCGACGAGATAATGCTCCGCAGGGCGGCCCGCACCTGGGCGCTGTACGGCCCAAAGTTGGGATCTTCGCCGGAGGCGAGCAGGGCCATCAGGCACAACCCGGTAACACCCGGCCCCATCTGGCCCCCCGTTTGCCAGTCGCCGCCTTGGCCCTGCGAGTTGGCCAGGTATTGCAGCCCGCGGTCGTAAATCTCGCGCACCTCGTGCGGCACGGCGGTGCCTTGCCGCAGTTCGGGCAACTGGGCCTGCAACGTGCTCGTGGCGGCGAAGGTGATGACCAAAGTCAAGCAGAAGGTTTGTTTCATGGTGCGACAGGAATACCAAGTAACATTTCTTCGGGATCGGCCCCGGCCGGCTGCGCCTCCAGGTCCCGCGCCGTGGCCGCCAGTTCCTTAACATATTCTCGGGCGCTAGGCCATTGCCAGTCATCGACGAGCGGCCTGATCTCTTCCGGGCGCAAAGCAATTAGTTGGGTGAGCGTCGCTCGGCGCCATGCCGCGAGGTCGTCGGCGTCGGCCGGGGCTGCCATCTCTTGGGCAAGTCGCTCTTCGACTTGTTCTGCTTGAGCATGCGTGAGGGCGGCGCGGTTTGAGAGAGCCACCGCCAGAGCCGCCAGCACGGCCTGCCGGTGGAAGCGGCCGCGCTGGCGCTCGGCCTCGGCGAACGTTTCTAATTGCTCGGCCGACAACCGGCTGTGCAGCGTTTTTTGAAACACGGAGCCGGAGTCGGTAAAGATGGGTGGAAGCTGTACCTTCGCCCCTGCGATCGCGATCTGGACCACGGTCGTGATCCCGTCTGGCGAGCTCTCTTCCCGTCCGGCATCTGGTTGAAAGTGGCGTTCGATGTCCAGTTTTCCCGCCAGCAGCAGCTTCTGTCTTTGCGCCTCGTCCAAATGAACGACCAGGGCCAGGTGTTCGACCATCCGCTCGACGAGAGATTGCAATCTCTGTCGCTCCTCGGCCGGCGGAAGACCGTGACGAACCACCTTGCGTTGCATTTGCCGCATCAGGAGCGCTTGCAAGCCGGCCTGCGCCGCGAGTTGGTTTGCTTCGGGCCGTGGTTCGACGAACACCGTTTCCAGTTGGACGGGCGTTTGCATCAGCTTGTAGGCCGCTTCCTGGCTGGGCCGCACGATCTCCTGCCGCTGAGCCTCTGGGACGTCAACCAGGTCCAGGGCCTGGCGCACGTTTAAGCAGAGTTGGGCGGGGTAGGCCGCCGTCCCGTCGCTATCGCGCCGGGACCACATTCGGGCCCCATGCTCACAGAGAAGGTTGCTGAACTTTTCGCGTTGGTCGCCGGTCAGGATCAGGGCTTCATCCAAAGCGGCCACGTGCGCGAGCACGTCGGCCCGTTGCCGCCGCTCGTCAAGTAGCGCGCGTTCGGCGTCGAATTTCTCCCAGGCGTCGCGCGATATAGCCTTGAGAACCGGCGTCAGCTCGCGTCGCACCAACTGATCGGGTGTTTCCGGCTGCGACACCTGGCGCATCTGATTCTGGCCGTTCACCACAACGACCACGCGTCGAGCGGCGAGGTTGTTACGCCTCGCCAGGAGGTTCCCACGCCGCTCGATCACTTGGGCCCCGTCTTGTTTAAGCTGTTCGCGCTCAGTCGGCGTGAGCTCGGCCACCTTAGTTATGAACTGGACTTCCCGGTCTAGGGCCTCTCGCAGAATCGCGGCATCCGGCTCGGCCGCTTCGCCGACAAGCGCCACCTGCACGCGACCGCGAGCGACGGCCCGGTTGTGCGCCGCCGCGGCGGCTAAGACCGCGGCGTCTTGCGCCGCGGCATCCTTAAGCTTTTGCGCTTTGATCCGTTCGCGCGGGATGACAAGCTGCCACGGACGTTGGCCCTCCGTTCGCACGGTTAAGGTAAGCGTCGGCCCCTGTTTACCTGCCCCCGCCAACAGCTTGCCGACCTCGTCGGGTTCCAGACCGACGGTCGGTTGGCCGTCGATGGCCACAATATGGTCTCCCCTTTGCATCCCACCCCGCGCGGCCGGACTGTTGGGAATTACTTTCATGACAAGCAGTCCGCCGTCGTCCTGTTTCAACTCAACTCCCACCTCCGCGAGGATAGGCCGCGAAACAAGCGCCAGCAGCAAAAAGAAAACGACGATTCGTTTCATTTTTGGCCCCCCGGCATGCCGTCGTGCAGGGTGCCCATCGTACGCAGCCTTCCGTCCTTTTCGCGCAACATCAGCAGGATGGCGCTTCGCGGCGAGGCTAGGAACTGTCGAGCCGTATCAGCCAGATGTTCTTGGTGTCGACGCGCGGCGTCGACCTGGAAATCCAAAAGCACGGAATTTCTCGATCGGTAAGTCGATGATTCGTTGCACGCATTCCAGCCGCCAGTCCGTCGCCTGCAGATCGACGTCCGTCAAAGCCGCAGCCAGCACGCCCGATAGTTCTACACGCTGCTCGGCGGTGATTGCGGCGGAGGACTCAAAGCCGACCGCCATGGCCTCGACCAGAGCCTGCCGTTGAAAGTCGCGCCGCTCGCGGTCCGACTCCGCCAGTCGTTTCTTCTGGTCCTCGCCGAGCACGCTCTGCAGGGTCCTTTGAGAATACGATCTGCCGTCGCGAAAGATGGGCAGGGGTAAAAGGTCGGCCCCGACGCGAACTCGAACCGTCTGCGCCACGACCTCGTCGTCCGTCGCCGGTTCCTCCGGCAAAGCGCGTGGTTCTCGCAAACCGTCGACGTCGAGCCTGCCGGCGAGGATTAGTTTATCTCGCTGTGACGGGCTCAATTCGTAAGCCGCGTCGATTCGGTCGACCCATTGTTCTATTGCGTGCGTCAACCATTGGTCTTGTTCGTCGAGCTTTGACTTGTCCGCGGCGTGCCGCTGAGCGTTCGGCGCTCCGAGAACCGCAAGTGCTTGTTGCTTAAGAGCGGCGGCCGCGCCGGCCCGCGGCACGACCTGGCTAAGCAAAATCTCGTCGTGTATCGGTCGTCGGATCTTCTTGAGCACGGCCAGTTGCGGCGGGTGGAGCAACTCTGCCAGGTCGACTTCGGGAACGACGAACCCGCCCAGGCCTCCCTCGGCGAGCAACATCAGAAGCTCCTGCGTTGCCGTGTCCAGCGTGGCGGTTGGGCAGGTCGGCCGCCACCAGGCGTCGCTTGTCGCCTCGGCCATCAATTTGCAGAACCGCGTCCGCTGCTCGCTGGAAAGCAGCAGGCACTCATCGAGCACGGCCACTTGAGCGACGAGGCTGGCCTGCTTACGGGAAGCATCGAGCCGGTCCCGCTCTGCGCGAACCCGGTCGGCCGCATCCGGAGAGATTTCCTTGACGAGCGGCATCAAGGCGCGGCGGATCGCTCGGCCAGGCGGTTCGGCCACAGAGCTCTGCACGAACTGAAGCCGGCCGCCGACGATCTGCCAGTGCTGGAGCGCACGGCCGCCGCGGCCTCCCGCCGGCAAAAACAGTCCGCCGCGCTTCTCGAGGGAGTTGGCGCCTCGCTCGAGCAGCAACGCGGCCTGGGCCGAATCCAGGCCACCGACCTTGGCGGCCCATTCGACTTCCAGCTTCAATTGCTCGGCGCGCAACGGAACCCTGCCTCCTCTGGCGTCGGCGATCAGCGGTTTTTCCTGCGCCCGCCGCGGCGCAAGCAGGGGATGGGCACGCCGAAGGTTCGCGTTCTCCAACTCGTCTGGCACGCGCGGCCGCAATCCGGCCTGGGCAAACGCGCCCTCGGCCCACGGCAGGACGAGCGTCAGAACCACGGCCAAAAATCGCGACGGAACGGTTCGCATCGTCAGTCCACGTTGAGCCTGATTTCGTCCAACTCCACGTCGACGTTCTCGCCGTTGACCGCACCCGTGATCCTTATTCCCCGAAGAACCGCTATCTTCCCCGCTGCCTCGGCTTCAAGCTGACTGGCAATTCTGCTCAGCAGCGCCAACTGCCGACGGAAGGCGGGCCATTGCTCGCGGGCGCAAATCGAACGCAGCTTCTCCTCCGGCAATTCGCCAACCATCCGCAAGCATTCGCCCGCCGGTTGGTCAACCGCATCGCCGGCAGAGAGGGCGTCGTTGAAGGTCTGCGCTAAAAGGTCGCATTGCGCCGCCGTCAGCGACGCGGAGCGCCCAAAGCCAACGACGACGGCCTCCACGAGCGCCCGTCGGCGGAATTCGCGCCGCTCGCTTTCGGCGACAGTCAACCTCTCCATCTGCTCCGCGGTCAAGAGGGCAGCGACGGCTTTGCGATAGTTGGAGGCCCGCTCGCCGAGCACGCGATGCCCCGCACTTTGCAGGACTGAAAGCTGGGCCTCTTTCTCGACTGGATCTCCCCCCGCCAGCGACTCCACCTCCCGGTAGCGTTCACCGAACCGATCAATGTCGATCTTTCCCGCAAGCCGCAGCTTTTCGCGCTGGGAATCGTTCAGCCGGCAGATGGTGTCTGCCGTGTCGATAAGCCGATCGAGATAGATCATGAGCCGCCGCTGTTGCTCGTCGAGAGGCAGACCGTGCCGCTCAATGACGAGCCCGCCATTTTGCTCGATCGCGACTACCCGCCGCTGAGGCGAACTCATCAAGTTCTTGTAGGCGACGAATTGCGCCGGCCAGAGAGCGGCCGCAAGCAGTGGATCGGGAAGCCCAAACTCTTCCAAATCACCGGCGGAGATTGCCGCGGGCAGACGAGACATGGGAGCCGGCGGCGGTGCGGGCTCCCACGGCGGCCCCAGGTAAACGTTGGCCGCCTTCGCCAATCGTTCGCACAGATGCGCGCGTTCGTCGCCAGTGAGAACGATCGCTTCGTCGAGTTCGGCGACTTGCCGGACGATCGAGGCATGCCGACGGCGGTCCGCGAGTTTTTGCCTTTCTGTATCGAATTTCTCCCAGCCGGATCGCGAAACATCCTTGAGCAAGGGAGTCAATTCACGCCGCAACGAGGCGGCCAAGGCGGCATCATCAAGGCGTGCGCCCCATCGAGCTTGAGTCTTTCTCGCTTCGTGCGTCAACGAGTCGGCTTCGTCCGGCGAAAGGTCGCCCACCTGGGCCATGAACCAGACTTCTCGCGCAAACACATCATCGATCGGCTCGGCGTTCCCTGGGGGCGGAGGTGCAACGTCGTTAATCAGCAGCCCCGGCACGGCAGGACGTTCTGGCTGACGTGGTCGGATCTGTGCGCCTACGTTGTCCGCCACCACCGCGACGAAGAGCAGCATTAGCAGGCGGGCAATTCTCGGCGAATTGAAAATGAACGGTGATTTCGTGCCAGTCCGCCGGCGCAGCGAGCAAGCCACGCGGGCCGCTCGCTGAGCCAGCGGAATCCACGCGGCATGGCTCTTCGGCCGGCCAATCGGGAGAATCCCGCTTAAGTCCACTTCAGTGGTTCCGACGATTTATGCGTGCCCGAAGCGGGGTAGCGAACGAACTACATCACTGGCGTCCCCGCTCCAGCCGGTTGAAATACTCGTCCAGGCCGGCCCGGAATTCCTCCGGCAGCATTCGGTCGGCCGCGCCGGACGATTGCGACACGTCGCGTTCTTCCGGACGTGCCTTCTCGTTGGCACCGCTGCCCAACAGGGCCAGGGCCGGTTGCTGAGCGGGATCTTCGGCCCCACCGCCGCCGGGCGTGCTCCCGCCGCCACCGCCGCCCCCCTTCGGGTTGCATCGCTTGGCTTTCAACAAGAGCTCGATCACCTCGGTTTCGGCTGCGATGGCCGGCGCGCCCGTCTCGGGCCGCTTGAGGATCTCGGCTGCTTCTCCCATCACACCGCTGACCAGGCCGAGCAGCCCCATCTCGTTGCCAAAATTGCTCGCCCCATCGGGCAGCTCGCCGAGGCGTTTCACCGTGGCGTCGACCCGCTCACGCAGCTTGGCTTGCGTGGCGGCGAGCTTTTCGGCGTCGGCCGCGTACTTCTCCGCGGCCAGTGCGGGGCGCGATTGCTCGGCCACGCGGGTGTCTTCACGCAGGGCGATTTCGGCTTCCAGGATCTGCATCACTTCCAACACGACCGAGGGCGGCAAACTGCCGGCCGATTTGCCGCCCGGTCACGTGCCGCCCGACGCAGGATCGACCAGGTCTTCGGCCCAGCGGTCCAGGGTGTCGGACCAGAACTCGCACTGGGCGATGGAGAGGCCCGACTCGCGCGGCAGGTCTTCGCTCACCTGCCGCAGTCGGCCCACCACTTCAACCTTCTCCATCTCCTCGAGCACGGTTTTGAACTTGGTCATCCGACGCCGCTCGTAATAGGCCTTCATGTCGTCGATGATCGTGCCGACGTTCTCGGCCAGCTTGACCTGGCTTTCGGCCAGCTTAGGAACCAGTTCGTGAACATCCGGCGACGACTGGTGGGCGGGCAACCCAAAATCGCCCGTCACTCGATTCGTCAGGTCTTCGGCCAGGTTCAGTTCTCGGCGGGCGGCTGCCTTGAGCCGCTTGAGGAACGTGCTCCCTTCCAGGTTCGCCAGGATGCGGTTCAGCTCGTCAGCCACCTTGGCGAACTCCGCCAGCAGGTCTTCCTGCTGCTTCACCGCCTCGTCCACCTTTTGCCCGACCGGGCACGAGCCGCCTTTCTTGGGCTTGCCGGCCAGCGTCGTCACGGGCAATCCGAATCTCGGCGAGCCGCCTGGCGGGGGCGGCGAATCTTCCTCAGCGTTCTCATCATCCTTCGGCTGTTGTGAGCTTTCGACGTCGGCGATCGACGGGACGGGGGGCTTTTTCTCCTTCTTTTCGTCCTTGGAGTCGCCAGCCGACTTTTTCGACGAATCGCGGATTTGTCCGACCTGCGGAGCGGAAGGCGAATCCTTTTCCGATGGGGATTGGGCTTCCGACTGCGGCGCGGTCGAGGCGTCGGCCAGCAGGTCGGCCACGGAGGGCATGCGGTTGGCCGAAATATCCTTGAGGATTTGCAGCATCTCTGCCCATTTCTCGAGGTGCCCGACGCCGAACTGCGGATTGCGCGCGGCCTGCCTCACCAGCCCTTCGCCGTCGGCGACCAGCCGCGACAGGCGGCCCCCGTTGGCCCGTTCGGCTGCCGCCTGGCGCTCGATCCGCTTGCGCGTATCGGGCTCGTTCAACTCGTCGGCGGGCAATTCGCGCAGCTCCTTGTTGGCTTCGTAAAGCTGCAGCTCCCGGTCGCGCACTTCCAGCGAGCGGTGATGCCACCGATTGAGCTGGTCCGCCAGCCAGGCGGCGTGCTGCTCGGCGGAAAGCACGAGCAGCGTGAAGACCGGCGAGTAGACCCGCTCGCGGCCCGGCAAGAAGTCTTCCACGTAGACCCGCAGCTCAATTACCTGCGGCTCAATTCCCAGTTCGCTGGCGCAGAACACGCCGGCCGCCTCCAAGAGTTCGCGATCGTGGCCGCCGGCCGACAGCAGCCGCTCCCCCTGAGCAGGCGTGCGGCCCGGCCGGTCTTCGTCGGGCAGCCCATGCCACTCGATGCCGACTTGCTTCACTCCGAAATCGTCTTGTGCCATCACCACGAAGCTGAGTTGCTCGCTGTCGAGAACGACCTGCTGCCGCGGCAGGTTCTGGCAGGCGACCGTCGGCGGTTCGTCCTCTCGCGCCTCGACGGAGAGGACGAAGGGAGCCAGTCCCTCCAGACCGTCTGCATCCTGCCAGCGCAGGGTGAGCTGTTGCGATTCGTCCACTCGAGCCGGGGGCGCGGTGAACGACGCTCCGTCGTGCGACTGCGGCGTGCCGTTCGTGCTCGCCGCCGCCAGGTCGCGGTTCGCCGTCGCCTTCACGGCGACGGTGCTGCCGATCACCACCGACAGCGTGCCGCTGCGGACGTCGCGCTTGATCTCCTCCGGCCGCCCCAGGTATTCGGGCAGCTTGATTTGTGCTTCGACCATCGTCAGCTCCGGACGCAGCGTCGGCTCGACGCGGATGCGGCGCGAAGCGTCGCCGACGCGCAGCGAAAGCCAGCCTGCGTCGATCTGGGCGGGAACTTCAAAGCGGTAGCCGCCGTCGGCGAGCGGGGCCGCGATGGCCGCCTGCTTGCCGTAGGACACGGCCGCCGTGCTGGGCCGCCAGCGCGATCCCTCGGCCAAGTTGACGGCCAGCGTGAACGGCTCTCCGTGCGGAACGACCAGGCGGCCGGGAAGCGGCTGCAAGGCCGCGAACGTGTACCGGGGCGTATCTCGCCAGGGGGCCAGGAAGCGCAGCCAGGCGTTGCCCGCAGCGGCGGGCGCGACCGCGGTGATCACCAGCGCCAGCATGGCCGGCACAGCCAGCGCCCACCCCCACTGGCGATGCCGAGGCTTGGGAACCGCGTGCCGGAAGTCGTGGGCGGCAGCCTGCTTGGCCACCTGCACGATGGCGGCCTCGCACAACGCGCGCGAGCGAACCTGCTCGGCTTCGTCGTCGACCAGTTCGATGATGCCCAGCAACTGGTCCCCGATGTCGGGATGCTTGCGAGTGAGCAGCCTGGCAAGCTGCGGAAGCTGTCGGCGACGCCAGATCCAACGGTAGGCGTAAACGGGCACGATGCCGGCCACCGCCAGCGCCGCGGCCAGCATCGCCAGCCGCGCCGTTGCCGGTGTGTCGATCAGCCGATCGCTGGCAAAGACACCGAGGTATGCAACCAACAGGCCGAAGCCCGCCACGGCCAGCGCCTCGACCGTTTTGATCGACCACACCCGCCGTCGAAAATCGAGCAGTTGCAGCCGGAGACTTTCGGGGAGCTTTGGGCCGTTGTGGACGTGGGTGATGGACATAAGAGTGGCCTTGGGTCTTAGGTCTTAGGTCTTAAATCTCATGGCTTGATGGCGATTCCGCGCCTCTTCCAGCCGTCTCACGAACCAGCTTCAGATGGACGGGCAGCGATCCAACGCTCAAAAGAGCCGACAAATCCTCGACCTGCTCGTTCGAAAAACTTCCGGTGATCTGTCCACGATGCTCGATCGGACTGCGGATAGCCGCAGCTGACAGGATTTCTCCTTCAAGGACGATCCCCAGCACGCGTTGCTTCTTTGAATCGCCGCCCGAAGGCATGTTTTCTAAGGTCAAACGCCTCATCCGTCTTGCTCCATCCGCTGAGAGACCAAAACTGACACTTGGGCGCCCTTCTTGGTCACTGGCGGGACGCGCGTAGTCGAAATCGTCGCCTGTCACATGATAGGAATCGATAAGCACCAGCGCCTCTGTGCGCCCCGCTTCTGCACGACGCGTCACGAGGTGTCGGTCCGACGCGAGGCGCTTCGCTTCTGTCTCGGCAACTGAACACCAGCAAGCAGCGGCGGATGAATCGCCTGGCTTTCTCCACACGTTACGGTCTTTGGCTGCTTCCGGTCGGGTCGCGATGTCGATAAGCCTCCCGTCGAACCGACGGTCGGCCAGAATCCTGAATTCCGATACGGTCGCCCGATCGATCATGTCCTTTACTTGATCGACGCTCCTCTGGTCCGAGCCGAACACGCCAACTCTGATCTGATCGTCAACAACTTCAGCGGTCCCACGATTGTGGACTCGCCGCTTCACCGCATTGAGTACCTTTTTAATGTCGATCTTAACGGGCGACCGTTCAGTATCGATGGCGTAAAGTAGCTCCACCCCAATTGGCTCATGCAGGTTGCACCCTACGGAAAAGAGGCACAGCAAGGACAACCAATAACGAGCCATTGAACGGCGTCTCACACCAGCCCCACTACCTTTCGACAGACCCAGAAGATACCCATCAACACAACGATGACTCCGGCCAATCGTGGCGAGCTCCAGAGTTGTAGACGCCGCACTTCCATCGCCGGTTCCGCCAGCGCGGCGAGCGACTGAACCACGGCGTCGAGTTCGTCGGGCTGCACCACCTTGCCGTGGGTGACGCGGGCGATTTCTTCCAGCACCTCAGGACGCGCGGGATGCCCGACCCGCTCGATCGCCGCGCCTTGCACGAAGAAGGTCGAATCGAGCGACGCGCCGGAGCGCCTGGCGGAAAGCGAAACGCGATGCTCGCCCGATTCCAGCGGCGTGTACTGGCCGGAGAAAAGGCCCCACTCATCCCCTTCGTGCATCAGCCGCACCGAGTCGGCCTTGCCGGAAGGCGCCGTGATCTTGGCCGTCACCTCGTCGTCCTCGACGGGCTCGCCGCTGGCGGTCATCACGTTGGCGTGCAACGTGATCGTGCTGCGAACCGAGGGTTGGTCCGGCTGGAAGTAGAGCCGCACGGTCTTACCCTTCGCCATATTGCGTTGGTATGCCATCCAGCGTACCACCTGCCCCCAAAAACGGTAGTGGTATTTATCTTCCACTCCCCTGCGCCACCGCCAGGCTCCGTCGGTTCCCATGAAGAGCACCTTACCCGTACCGTAGGTGCGCGTCACGAGCAGCGGAACGCGGCCATACTCGTTCGTCGCCGACTTGTGCACGCAGAGCACCTCGGTCGCCGCCTTTGCCCGGATTACCGCGGCGTACCACTGAAAGCCAGGAAGGTCCTCCCAGATTGCCGAATTTTCGTCCTGTGTGTCGGCCAATTTGGTAAGCAGGCTCCGGCGTCCCGCTTCGGTGAGCTCGAAGTGATCCGCCGTGCGCGAGCCCCAGCCGTCGGGCTGGGCCGGGTCGAGCACCACGGGATAGAGGTCGCTTAGCTCCGTCTCCAGCAGCGAGGCGTGCCTTCCTTGCCAGCCCGGCATGAAGACCAAACCGCTGGCCTGCTGGCCAACCAAGCCCTTCAAGAGCCGGCACTGCTCGGCCGTGAGCTGCCCTTCTCCCACGCCCACGTCGCCCAGAAAGACGACGTCGAAGGTCGCCAGCTCTTCCAGCCGGTCGGGGAATTGGGCGATGTAGTCCTTGTTTCCCCCCCCGACCTTGCTCAAGCCCGGATGAAACAGCAAGCACGAGAGTTCCACGCCCGGATCGCGCGACAGCGCGTTACGCAGGTAGCGATATTCCCAGCGGGGGTACGACTCGACGAGCAGCACACGCAGCCGCTCGTTGCGGATGGCGATGGGGGCCGACTGGCTGTTGTTGTCTTTGATCAGCTCATCGCGGTGCACGGGCACCTCGAGCGTGAGCCGGTAGTCGCCGGCCAGTTCCGGCTTCCAGGCGATCCAGTCATTAGTGCGCCCCATGGCGGCGATGCGCACCTCCTTGGTCAGCTTCTCGCCGGAGGACGATTCGAGTTTGACCATGGCCACGTGATCGCGAGGCAGCCAGCTATCGATGGAGAAGGCGATACGCACCGACTTGCCGACCACGCCGAAGGTCGGCAGGTCGAGGCTCACCAACTCCACGTCGGGCAGGCGCGAGGGGCTTCCCGCCGCCACCGCAAACACGGGCACGCCCTTGAGCCGCAGCCGGCTGGCCGCTTCGACTGGCGGTCGACCTTCGTTCCAGTCGCCATCGCCTAAGAGCACGACACCCCGCAGGTTGGCATTCTTCTCCAGGGCGTCGACCAGGGCAGCGTTGATGTCGGTGCCGTGCCCCTCACGCGGTTCGGCAAAAGGCTGGCTGACCATTTCCAGGTCGCGGCCGGGCGATTGCTTGGGCAGCATCTCCACCAGCGGCGCAATCGCTTCGGCCCGCGTGCGCGGCGGCACGCTTGGCCGCCGACGATCGACTGCGTCGCGAGTCTGCATGCTCCTCGATGCATCCCAGAGTACCGCGACGGTCGGCTTCTGCTGAGGACGAAACTGCTCCACCCACTCCGGCTGGTTCAAGAGCATCGCGATCACGATGACGATCGCCAGCCGGAAAAGTTCGAGCCAGCCGATGGTGCGACGATAGCCGCTGCGCCGCCAGGCAACGTAACCGAGCACGGCGACCCCTAGCACCACAACAACCGACAACGCCACCGACCACCACGTGGGGAAGATCGCCAGTGAGCGGCTGTCGGCCATGAAGTGTGTAGCGTCAGGGCTTTATTTCACGCTTGATGGTACCGCTTTATCGAGGTGTTTGCACCAAAGCGGCAAAAAAAAGGGCGGCGATGAAAGTGGCGCCCTACCCCCCCGCTGCTCCTCCCGCGGGTTTCAAGGTCTGGCCCCGAGTTCTGACGTTTTAGCGGTAGCCAACGGCGCCTGCGGGGTTGGAACAACCAGACGACTTCGCTCCTTTTGACGTCGAGCGACGAGCCGATCACGCTCGGGGCGTAGCGCTCGCGGTCGCCGTTGGCTCGACGATGCACCGACGGCATCACCGAGCTCAAAACTCCTCAGACGGGCCACCACGTTATTCCTCCCCGCCGGTCGTGCGGCCCGTGGCCACGTCGAACTCAAACAGGGCGGGCACGAGCATCGCCGCCGTCGTGAAACCAAACATGAACGACAGCATCAGGAAGACCGCCAGCGTATAGCCGAGCAGGAAACTGGTGATGGCGTAAAAAATGGCAAAAGGACAGCCGAACGAGGCCGCCAGGATGGCCGGCGACGGGTTGCGAATGCCCAGCGCCACGTAGAGCCCGATACCGCCCCCGACCATGAAGGCCAGAAACGGCTGAAGCTGGACGTGAAACGAACTGCTGAAGGCCACCATGATGCGCATGCACACGGCCACGCCCACGAACAGAAAGAACACCGTGCCCAGGCTGACGGCGATTCCGCCGCGCGAGCTGGCGTAGGTCATGCCGACGTGAATGCCGAGCATGGCGGCGAACAGGGCCAGCACCAGCCAGCCGACGGAGATGTAAATCAGGCTCTCCAGCCAGATCGCCTCGCCTAACCAGAGGCAACCGCACAGCACAAGCGGCAGGACGAGCATCTCCTTGGTGTTGTAGAAGATGCCCCCCAGCTTGCCGTAGATGAATTCCTTGGGCGTCAGGTCGGTCACCAGCAGCAGGTCGAGGGCCCGCGCGTCGCGTTCGCTCGTCAGCGAGGTGATCGCCTGGGCGTTGATCAGCACCAGGCTAAGCACGAGGAAGGGGACGACCACGACCGCCGCGTTGCTGTGGGCCAGCCCGCCCGGCTGGTTGGCCATCGAATAGAGGGCGGCCATTGCCCCGACGAACAGCAAAAGGTAGGCCAGCCGCACGATCAGCATCTTGCGCCCGTAGGCCCAGGTGCAGATCTCCCGCCAGATGATCGGGTTGTCCCAAACTTCGCGAGACTTGACCGCCTCGCGCGGCGCCCCCTCTTTGCGAATCTCGTCCTCGGGCTGCACGGCGCGGCCCGCTTCTTGAGAGGGGTTCCAGCGGCGCAGCCGCCAGATGGCAACGCCGTTGAGCAACACCGTCACTCCCGACGCCACGATCAAGAACAGCCAGACGGGGTTGCCGATCTCGCCCAGTTCCGGCACGTCGGCGGGGTAGGGGCGGCACGCTTCGAGCATGGCCCGCCAAGGGCTGAAGCCGGCGGCCACCGCGGCCCAGTCCTGCCACCCTTTGGCAAGCGCAACCTGCGCCGCGGCCTCGCAGGCCGCCAGCCACAGGACGATCGCCAGCGCGGTCATGGCCAGCGTCTGGAAAGTCTTCTCTCGCCATAGGGCGAGCGTCGAGCCAAGGCTGCCGGCCGCCAGCGCGCTGGCCAGCGTGACGGCAAAAACACGCCCGATCTGCTCGAAGGAGACGCCGCCCAGCAGCGTGAGCAGCATGAAGATCGGCAGGGCGGCCAGGATGAGCGTGAACACGTTCAGCATTGCCGCCATAAGTTTGCCCAGCACCAGCTCAACGTTCGAGAGATGCGTCAGCAGCAGCAACGTCAACGTCTGGCGGTCTTTCTCCGCCGCGACGGCACTTGCGGATGCGAGGGCGGCGAAAAACGTGGTAACGGCAAGCTGCAAGGGGGCGAGGATGGAGAACACGGTCGCCCCGAAGCGCGCCAGGTCACCCAGGTTGCGCACTTCCTGTGTGCCGGCGAGCACTTGCCAGGCCGTGGTCAACAGCACAAGCAGGGCCGAGCCATAAGCGGCCCGGGCGATGTAAAGTCGCGCGCGGCGCGGCGCCGTCACCACTTCACGCGTAAAAACAGGACCAACGAACAAAGGCTTTGCTCCTCTTCGCTCCGATGGGCAGGTGTTAAGACGTCGATTATACCCGACCCCGGCATCGACACGAGGCGCAGAGCAAACGGCCTGCCTTCTGAGCGTCTTTAGGCCGGATTATTCACGGCCCCGGCCTCGCGCACCGACCGCGCCGGTACCAAGCGCGAAACGTAAGCGAGATCGCTCGGAGTCCCTCACTTACGCTTCGCGCCTGAATAATCCTCGTCAATTCACGCCGTCATTTTTCCGTCTTGTCACTCGTTTTCGAGGCGCTTTCGTCCGCCTTGGCGTCGGCCTCGGTCTCTTCAGCCTCTTCCTCCTCGGATTCGCCGTCCGTCGAGGTTGCGGTGCTGGCTGAGGCACTGGTCGTGTGCTTCCGCTTGGCCTTGGCCTCCTCGGCCAGCTTCTTGACCATCGACTGTTGTTCGGCAGTCAATACGGCCTCAACCTCGGCGTCGACCTTCTCTTGCAGCGCCTGGAGCTCGGCCTTCAACGCGGCGATTTTTGACTCATATTGCTGTTGGATCTTGTAGATCTTCTCGCGTTGTTGACCGTCGACCACTTTGCTGTAGTAGGCGGGGAGCCGCCCGCGTGGCTTCGCTCGCGGTTTGGCCGTCTTGCCCTCGGCCTTGGCGTCGGCCTTCGTCGCGGGCTTCGACGAGTCTTGCTGCGCCAGCGAGATCGATACGGCGGACAAAAGGATAGCGGCAACGACGAACGGAAACCTGCGAGCAACTTTCATGAGTGAGTCCTTCAGTAAGATATAGCTAACGCAGGGGTACTGGCCCCCTCGAAGTGTCGCCCATCCTAGCGGCTGAAAAAGCGCATTGCAAAACGCGCCGGATGAGATTTTCGTTAAGCCGGAGGGCCATCGCGCTAACGAATTTCTAACTTGACTGCGGGCGGTTTGGCCGTGGCGGCGCGATCGGCCTCAGCCCCGTTTCTGACTGCGGCGGCGCAACAATTCATCGAGCAGCGCGCCGAGCAAAAGCGCGGTGCCGATGACCGTGTATTCCAGCGAGGAGGGAACTTTCAGCATCTGTGTGAAGGTTGGCAGGATGCGGATGATCGCAGTGCCGATGAGTACCCCCAAGACACTCCCCTCGCCGCCGCGCAGGCTGCAGCCGCCCAGCACGGCTCCCGCGATGGCGTACAACTCGAAAAAGTTCCCCGTGCTGCTCGGTTGCACCGAGTTTTCTTCCATCAAGAACAGCACGGCGAAGAAGGCCGCCAGCGTCGAACAGAGCACGTACGCCAGAATGCGGTAGCGATCGGTCGCCACGCCCGCGTATCGGGCCGCCTGTTCGTTGCTGCCGATGGCGAAGAAGTATCGGCCGTAAATGCTGAAGTGCAGAAACACGGTCGCCACCGCCGCCAGGGCAAGAAAAATCACCAGCGACATCGGCAGCCCCAGCACGTCGTGGCTTTTGGCCAGCCAGTATTTCCAAGCGACGAACGAGTTTCCCAGCCCTTGCACGGTATCGCCGGCCAGCCAGCGCGACGCGCCGCGGTAGATGAACAGCCCGCATAGCGTCACCACGAAAGCTTGCACCTTGAGCTTGGCGACGATCAGGCCGTTGACCAGCCCGATGAGCGCCCCGATGCCCAGCACGGCGGCGATGGCCGCGGCCGGATGCCATTGGCAGCGCGGGTGCGTCAGCAGCAGGGCGAATACCGTGCAACAGAAGCCGACGACGGAGCCGATTGAGAGGTCGATGCCGCCGGTGATGATGAGCATGCCCGCGCCGAGGCTGATGATGCCGTACAGGCCAATCCGCTTGCCGAGGTTGAAGTGGTTGCTGAGCGAGCGGGCGCTCTCGTCGGCAAAGAGCATCAGCAGATAGAGGATCAGCAGAAACGCGGCCAGTCCCAGAAGCTTTTTCATGAATGCGTTTCCCCTCCGGTTGCAAGCCGCATGATGGCCTCTTCCGTCATTTCGTCCCTCGTCAGTCCTCCCGCCAGGTCGCCCTGGTGCATCACCAGAACGCGGTCACTCACGCCGAGAATCTCTTCCAAGTCGCTGGAGATCATCAGCACGCCCATCCCCTGGTCGGCCAGCTCACGCATCAGGCCGTAGATCTCGGCCTTGGCTCCCACGTCGATGCCGCGTGTCGGTTCGTCAAGGATGAACAGACGGCACGAGCGGGCCAGCCATTTGGCAATCACGATCTTTTGCTGGTTTCCCCCGCTAAGAAGCCCCGCGAGTTGCTCGACGTGCGGCGTGCGAATGTTCAATCGCGTCCGCATGCTCTCGGCCAGCTCGCGCTCCGCCCCTCGGGCAACCAGGCCCAGGTGATTCAAGCGGTCGAGCGAGGGGAGGCTGATGTTCTCCTTGACGCTCTGGGCCAGGAGCAAACCCTGCAGGCGGCGGTCTTCGGGCACCAGAAATATGCCGGCGGCGATGGCGTCGGCTGGCGATCGCAAGACAACCGTCTTGCCGTCCACGGCGACCTCTCCCGACAACAAGGGTCGGACGCCAAAGATGGCCTCGGCCAACTCGGTCCGTCCCGCCCCCATCAAGCCCGCCATGCCGACGATTTCGCCCCCATGAATTGAGAAGCGAATCGGCCGCCGCTGGCCCGATTGGACGACAAGCCCGCGGCTTTCGAAGACTGGCGAAGCGCCGTTGGTGGTCGTCATGCCCGGCGCCGGCGACCTCCCCGAACTCGTGCGGTGAAAAAACTGCTTGACCTCGCGACCCACCATCAGCCTGACGATGGCATCGTGCGAAATCTCTTCCCGCTTCAGCTCGCCAGCGTTGCGGCCATCGCGCAAAACCGTGACACGGTCGGCGATCTCTCGCACCTCAGCCAGACGGTGAGAGATATAGAGGATACTCACGCCGTCACGCTTCAGGTCGCGCAGCACCTCGAATAGGCGATCGGTTTCGCGCTGCGTGAGACTGCTCGTCGGTTCGTCGAGAATCAGCACGCGGCTGTCGAGCGAAATAGCGCGGGCGATCTCGACGAGCTGTTGTTGCCCAATCGACAACCGGGAAACGGGAGTGCGTGGCGAGCAATCCAAACCCAGCCGCTGCATGACCACCAGCGCGTCGGAATAAATGCTGCGGCGGATGATCCCCAGGGGGCCGCCCCAGCGCGGCTCGCGCCCCAGAAACAGGTTGCCGGCCACGTCGAGGCTATCGGCCAGGTTCAGTTCCTGGTGAATGAGGGTGATGCCCAGGCGCTGGGCCGCGTCGACACTGCCCAACTCCACCGGTGCTCCGTCGAAACGGATCTCGCCGGAGTCGGCCGTGTAGACGCCCCCCAAGATCTTCATGAGTGTCGATTTTCCGGCGCCGTTCTCTCCGACGACGCACAGCGTTTCGCCGGCGGCCAGGCGCAAGCTCACGTCTTGCAAGGCGCGCACACCCGGAAACGATTTGCTGACGCCGCTGGCCTCGACGAGCGGCAGAGCGTCGACGACGGTGTTCGCCATGAGAAGGTCTTGGGTTTTAGGTCTTAGGTTTTAGGTCTTGGTTCTTGGCTTTCATCGTGTCCTAAGACCAAAAACCCAAGACCCAGGACCTTGCATGAGAGCTTCCACACCAGCTAGACCTATGACCACCTAAGACCCAAGACCCGCCCCTGTCACTGCTTCAACTTCTGCAGCTCTTCGTGGAATGCCTCGACGTTGTCGCTTTTGATGACCTTATAATCGATCAACTGCATTCCGTCGGCGGGCAAGACCGACTTGTCGCCCTGGGCGAGACGGACCAGCATCTTCACGGCCTGGTAGCCGAACTCGAACGGCTGCTGCACCACCGTGCCGATGATCTCGCCGTCCTTGATGCCCTGCAAGGTTTCTTCGTTCTCGTCAAAGCCGACGATTTTCACCTTACCCGCCAGCCCGATGTCTTTGACGGCGGCCAGCATGGCGGGCGGGTTGTAGGCCCACAACCCGACGAGACACAGCGTTTCGGGATTGTTACCGTGCTGCACCAGCGCGTCTTCGGCCTTGCTCTTGCAAACCTCCTTGTCCGTATTGTCGGTGTAGGTTCCGATGAGCGTGTAGTTGCCCAAGTCGGACCCGGTGGCCTTTTCGCTTCCAGCCAACTCGTCAAGCACGCCCTGTCGGCGGTCGATGGCGTTCTGCGCGTCCGTGTTGCCGACGAAGATCGCCACGCGTCCGCCCTCAGGGAGCGCTTCCTTCACCAGCTTGCCGGCGGCCTTACCCGCCTTGTAGTTGTCGGTGCCCAAGAAACAAAGCCGCTTGCTCCCTTTCGGGAGGTCGCTGTCTTGAGTGATGAGGGGCACCTTGCCGGCCACCTCGTCGAAAAACTCGGCCTGATTGGTCGGATCGTTCGGGCTGACCGCGATCCCCTTCACCCCTTGCACGAGCAGGTCTTCGATAAGCTGTCGCTGCTCCGTGGCGGAACCCTGGGCCGGCATGCGGAAGGCAACCTCGACGTTCAGCTCCTTGGCCGCTTTCTCTGTCCCTTTGCGGGCGATCGTCCAGAACTCATGGGCGTTATTGGTGACGAACGCGACGGTGACGCTGCTGCCTTCGCCTGCCACGGAGGCCCCGGAACCCGGGCTGGCTGCCGGCCCCGTGTTGCCCGGCGGTGTGTTTGAGCAGCCGACGAGGGCAGCCAGTAAAGGGAGCGTCAGACAAGTGCATCGTCGCATGGAGAAACTCCGCGGGAATTGGGCGTTGGGCGTGGATGTCGCCATGATAACCGCCGTCCTGCCGGTTCGCCACGTGCCCGTTTCTTGCTCTTTTTTGTGCGCAATTGTCGAGCGACAACGCGAAGCGGATGCTGAGCTGTTCGTCGCAACCCTATTCGCCGGGCGAAAGAGTCCTGAGCGCGTAGGTCAACTCAAGATTTCGGCGAGCACGTGCCCGTGCACGTCGGTCAGGCGGCGTTCGATGCCGTTGTGGTAATAGCTGAGCCGCTCGTGATCGAGCCCGACGAGGTGCAGGATCGTGGCGTGCAGATCGTAGATGGTGGCCACCTTGTCCACCGCCCGGTGGCCAAACTCGTCGGTGGCGCCGTAGCTGAACGGCGCCTTCACGCCCGCGCCGGCAAGCCAGACCGTGAAACCGTGCGGATTGTGGTCGCGTCCGTTGGCTCCCTTTTGAAACGTCGGCATCCGGCCGAACTCGGTGACGAAGACCACCAGCGTGTCCGACAGCAGTCCCCTCCGCCTCAAGTCGGCCACCAGCGTCGCCGCCGGCTGATCGAAAATCGGCGCGTGGACGTCGTATTGCTCCCTGAGTTTCTTATGGCCGTCCCAGTTCCCGACCCCTTCACCCATCGCGTAGGAGCCGTTGAAGAGTTGCACGAAACGCACGCCGCGCTCCAGCAACCGCCTCGCCAGCAAGCAGTTGCGGGCGAAACCCGCCTTGGTTTGGTTGGCGTCGCTCGTGCCGTATGCGTCCAGGGTCGCCGCGGTCTCGTCGGAAAAATCGGCCACGCGCGAGGCGGCGAGCTGCATGCGGGCCGACAGCTCGTAGGCGGCGATGCGGGCCGCCAGGTCGGCGTCGCCCGGATGTTCGGCCAGGTGCCGGTCGTTGAGCAGCTTGAGAAAATCTCTGGTGGCCTGGTCGGCAGATTCGGTGATTTGGTCGGGCCGGCGGAGGTGGGCGATCGGCTTGTCGGCACTGAAGGGGGTGCCCTGAAAAGCGCCCGGCAGAAAGGCCGAGTTCCAATGATTCGGGCCGACTTGCGGAACGCCACGCGGATCGGGTATGGCCACGAACGCCGGCAGGTCGTCGCAGTCGCTCCCCAACGCGTAACTGATCCAGCAGCCGACGCCCGGAAAGCCGTCGAGCGTGAAGCCGGTGCTCATCTGGTTCTCGGCCGGCCCGTGCGTGTTCGATTTGGCCGTCATCGAGTGCACAAAGCACATCTCGTCGGCCAGCTCGGCCAGGTTCGGCAAGAGGTCGCTGAGCATTTTCCCGCACTGCCCGCGCGGCTTGAACTCCCACAGCGGCTTGATGAGGTTGCCGTTTTCGCCCTGGAACGTCACCAGGCCGCCCCCCGGCATCGGCCTGTCGTGCTGGCGAATCAGCTCCGGTTTGTAGTCGAACGCATCGACGTGGCTTAAGGCGCCCGAGCAGAAAATCATCAAAACGCGGTTGGCGCGGGGCGCGAAATGCGGCGGGCGAGGAGCATACGGGCGCGCCGGTTCGATCGCGGGGCGGATCGGCGAGCGGTCCTCGGCGGCCCAGCCGTGCCTGCTCAAGAGCGAGGCCAGAGCAACGCCTCCCAGGCTTGTGCCGGCCGACTCCAGGAACGACCGTCGATCGAGCAAGCGACGGCCGGAGTGCGAGAGGGGCTGCTTATTCATCCGCGGGTCCGAGAAGGTGGGTTCGCCCTTCCATGCTATGCCCGGGTTCCCGGTTTTTCCACTCGGACGCTCCCACAGCGCTATTTGCACTGGTCAGACGTAAGTTCTGGTATAGCCACGGATGAACGCGGATAGACACGGATTAAGCGACTAAATTGAAGAAAACGCCATGATCGAGGAACGCGCTGGGCTGCTATCGACGGGGCAATAAACCTTCATCCGCGTTGATCTGGGGGCATCTGTGGCCGATCACATGGCCCCCGCCCGACACCGAGAGCCCGCAGCCGGTTACGCCCGAATTGCAGCTACTTGTACATCGCTTCGATTGTCTCGGCGAAGTTGTGATAGATCGCGTCACGGCGGAGCTTTAAGGTTAGCGTTAACTCGCCGCGCTCGACCGACAGCGGCCGGTCGAGGATCGCGAATTTGACGACCTGCTCATAATACGAAACACAGGCCAGCCGCTCTTTGATGCGCTGCTCATACAGGGCGATGACGTCGCGATCGCGCACCGCTTCGGCCAGCTCGACTTGTTTGCCCAACCGGCGCAGCTCGGCCGCGAGCGCCTCACGATTGGGGACGATCAGGGCCGATAGATAGCTCCGGCCGTCGCCGAGAACGACGGCCTGCTCGACAAGCGGGTCGGCCTTAAGCAATGACTCGAGATGGCTGGGCACGGCCTTCTTGCCGGCCGCCGTGACGATCAGCTCCTTTTTGCGTCCGGTGATCCTCAAAAAACCCTCCTCGTCGAGCGAGCCCAGGTCGCCCGTGTGCAGCCACCCGTCGCGCAGCGATTCGGCCGTGGCGGCCGGCTTGTTCCAGTAGCCGAGCATCACGTGCGGGCCACGGGTGAGGATCTCACCGTCGGGCGCAATCTTCACCTCGACGCCGGGGATCGGTCGACCCGCCGTGCCGATTTTCATGACGCCGGGCGTGGACGCACTAATCACTGGCGAACTTTCGGTCAAACCGTAGCCCTGTCCCAGGAAGACGCCGCGATCGTTGTAGAATTGGGCCACATGGTCGGGCAAAGGCGCTCCGCCCGAGCAGGCGGCGCGCAGCCGGCCGCCGAACGCGGCCCCGAGCACCCCGGGTATATCGGCCATCCCCTTGTCGACGAGATATCGCTGCACCTTCTCGAAAAAGTAGGGGACGCCGTTGATCAGCGTGGGCTGCACTTCGCGGCACAGGGGCGAAACGCTGTCGGGGCCTTCCGCCAGCGCCAGGCGGCCGCCTCCGGCAACCCAGGTGTAGACGTCGCAGGTGCGGGCAAAGATGTGGCTCATCGGCAGCCACGCCAGGCGAAGGTCGTCGGGCTGAGAGCCGAAGGCGGCCAGCGTACCGAGGGCGTTGGTCGCCAGGTTCCGCTGGTTGAGCATCACCCCTTTCGGTTCGCCCGTCGTACCCGAAGTATAGAGAATCGTCGCCAGGTCATCCGGCGCTAAATGGCTTCTCGCTTCGTGCCATAACCGATCTGCCAACGACTCATCGGCGTGCATCATCCGGTCCCGCAGGCAACTCGCTTCCGCCGAACCGACGCGGGGGCACGGATCGTAGCAAACGAAGCAGACGTCGTGCGGCAGTTGTTCGCGGTGTTCGCCGTAGTAACCGAGCAGGCTCTGGCTCTGTTCTGGTCCGGCTAGTAGCACGACCTTGGCGCCGCTGTCGGCAACCTGGTAGGCGACTTGCGGCGGCGCGAGCGAGGCGTGAATCGGAACGTGGACGGCGCGGGCCGTCTGGATCGCCAGATCGGCCATAATCCACTCATAGCGGTTGGGCGAAAACTGGGCCACCCTGTCGCCGGGCCGCACACCGAGATCGGCCAAGACGGCGGCCGCCCGTCGCACGTCGTCGGCCACGTCCGACCAGCGCGAGGTCTGCCAGGCGCCGGCGCTGCGGTATTGAATGGCCGGCTGATCGGCCGCTTGTTCGAGGCGTTCGGCGAAGAGAGAGATGACCGTGGCATCAAGCCACTCTGGCGGCAGATTTTGATCTGTCAGATTGGCAGCGGCGTGCATGGCGCGATCCTCCGCCCCGCAGTTTAGGCTTTTCGGCCCGTCGCGACGAGCGGGTCGAAGGGGCTTCAAAGAACCGGTTGCTGCTCAGGTGGCTCGGTCATACGATTTGGCAAGCTCAAGCGCCGGAGACCAGGGCAGATGGCCTCACTTACCGACGTTCGCCGTCCGGACCAGGCGGTCTTGCGATCGCGGGTCATTCTTCTGCTGCCCAGCCGGGTCGGTGCTCCGGAGGGCTCGAAGCACTTGGCGCTGGTTCACATCGTTCGCACCGAAGAGATCCGGCCGGAGCGGACGCAATCGGGTAGCGATGGCGTTGTGCCCGGTGAGATCATGCCGATCCACGTCGATGTGCGTTAGACTTGCCCATCGCTTTCTTGTCGACTAGGTTAAGCATGTCGACCGTTTCCTCCAGGAGCGTGGGGTGCCGGAACCTTTGCCGGCGTAGCCCTGCGACAGGTGGGTTCGGTTGCAAAGACCGTGTTTTACGGCATCGGCGGCGTAGCTCAGTTGGTTAGAGCAGCGGAATCATAATCCGCGTGTCCGGGGTTCGAGTCCCTGCGCCGCTAGTGAAGTGGGCAATCGAACGGGGGCAGCAAGGGCGACGCGCATGGATGTCTACAAGGAGTTTGAACGCCGGAGGAACGAAGCCGAGAAGCGACAGAACGGCCCGGTCGACGAGACGGCGGTCGCCGTGCTGGTGCTGGCCGATTTGGTCAACGAATGGCTGGACATGGAGTTCCCGCCGCCAGGCTACAAAGGCGGCCGGGACCCGAAGGCGCCTACCTGCCGCGTCCAGCGTCCCGAGAGTTGATGGCGGCTTCCAGGCGATCGATCTCGCTCGGATCGACAGGGATGATCAAGGGCGGCTCGCCGTTAACGATCACATGCACGTTTAGCGGACCGTCGTCCGACGACGGTGTGACCATCCAGATCAGGGCCAGGTCGATCAGCGCGGGGGCGCCATTCGGAGTTTTGAGGCGGATGAACATGGCAAAGAGCCTCCGGTTGAGTGTCGAAACTCTACCTCCTGGGCGCGCTCGAGGTCGGCAATGCGTTTGTCGAGGGGTTTTGCTGCCATGAGCAATGCTAGCACGCCGGCGCGAGTTACGCGGACTCATACTCCGCGTAGGTGACCGGAAGGGGAATGCTAGCACGCGGATTGACCTAGGATCATCGCGGAAAACTCACGAAAAGAAGCGGAGTTTCTGATACAATCGGGCCGTCAGGGTCGTCTGTCGTTTCACCGACTCGCGGCGTTAAAGCACCTGTCGGCCCGACTATCCGCCGGCCGGTTGCCCTTGAGTAAGGCAGCCGGCCGGCATTTTTTTGCGCCGCGCCCTGTTGACACGGACTTGCCGCGCGTTACAACTACCGACGCTTTAACGCGAGCGCGCAAGCGCTAGCGAGTTGGTGAGTCACGTGGCCTCTGCCACTGCCCGCTCTTTCACTCGGAGCCGGCGGCCGATGCACGCAACTCACCTGAGTTTCGTGCGGGCCGATTAAAGCCACAGCACCAACTGTCGGCCAATCGTTCCGCTTGGCAAACCGAGTTTTCAACGCGCCGCGCCGCGTCAGTGCATTCGGGAAAAACGATGGCTTTTCCGCTTGCGCTGGCGTCGGCCGCGTCGCGAACTAACGTAGCGCGCACGGCCCACGTGGGCCGCGTCGCGCGAGGGACCGGCGGCGCATGGATGGTTTATGCGGGCCGCGGGCAGATTTGCCCGGCCCAACCAACCTCATCGGGCTGGCTGCGGAGGTGGAGCGAGGATTGAACGCGCCGGCTCCTGGCAAGGGTCTGTCTCGTTATGTCCTCCTCTCTCTTTCCCGCCGAACGTGTCCCGCCCCAGCTTCGTCTCTTCCACGCGCCGGCCGAGGGCGAGCCGCAATTCTCGGCCGACTTCACGCTGACGGAGTTCTATCAGGCCTATGTCCGCCCGGTGTGCCTGGTGCACGCCGCCGAGCGGAACCTGAAACAGTACGAAGAATCGCTCGGCTACTGGGCCGAGTTCACCGGCGATCCGCCCCTGCGGCTGATCGACGATTACACGGCGGCTCTCTTCCTGCAGGAAGTCAAGAAGCTGCCCGGCCGCGGCAAACGGCCGCTGGCCGACAACACGGTCCGCAAGCACTGCGTGCACGTGCAATTCGTCATCGATCGCGCCGGGCCGCGGTCGCGGCACAACCCGCAGGGCAAACGTCTGATCGACGAAGTGCCGCTGCTGCAAAAGCCGTCGCTCGTGATCGACGAGGTTTCCGACAATTTCACGATCCCCGAAATTGGCGCCTGGCTGGAGGCCTGCGACGGCGCGATCGCGCCGGCGCTGCGTGGCTGCTCGCCGGCGGACTTCTGGCGCGCCCTGGTGCTCTTTACCTACAACGCGGGCTTTCGGCTGCAAACGCTGCTGGCCTTGCGCTGGGAGTGGATTTACGAGCTGCAGATCGGCAAGACCGAAACCTGGATTCAGGTGCCGCCGGCGGCCATCAAAAAGAAGCGCGGGCGGCCGTTCTATCTGACCCGCGGGGCGCTGGAGGCGCTGGAGCTGGTGCGGCCGGTGCAGGCCGACGGGCGAATCTTTCCCTGGCCGCACTGCGAAGGATATTTGCAGCAGCAACGCCGCGAAATCCTCTCGCACAGCTCGATCACGCCGAGCCGGCATTTCGGCTTTCACGGGCTGCGGAAGGCTCTCAGCACGGAGCTGACGGCCGTCTGCCGCGGCAACGACTGCGCGGCCAGCATGGCCCTCGGTCACAGCCAACGCAACACCACGCGCGACCACTACCTCAACCCGCGTGTCATGGCCGAAGCGATGGATCTGCTGCCGCAGCCGAAATGGACGGCGCCCGCCGATCCCCAGTTGAAGCTTTTTTAGAGATCCGCTTTCGCTCAGCAGCCGTCGCCGGGAACGGCGGCTTGCTTTCTCTCACGCGCAGACGCGAAGGCGCGAAAAAGGACCGGCTGCACGTCCTTGGCTGCCCGCAGAACGGCGGTCGGCTGACCGGCCAGGTAGGACCGCTGCCAGCCCGTCTCGTTCCACTTCGCGCTTTCGCGGCTGCGCGTGAGACCCAAACGGCGCGGCAAGATGCTCCCGGGGAGGTTCGATTATGCTCGTGCTGAGTCTCTTCCCTGGCATCGGTCTCTTGGATCGCGCGTTCGAGGAAGAGGGCTTTTGCGTCGTTCGGGGCCCCGACGTTCTCTGGGGAGGAGACATTCTCCGCTTTCATCCGCCGATCGGGAAATTCGACGGGGTCATTGGAGGGCCGCCATGCCAGGCGTTCTCCAGCCTAGCCCGGCTCGTCCGGGCCAGCGGGCGAGAGCCGCGCTTCGGAAACCTGATCCCCGAGTTCGAGCGTTGCGTCCTGGAAGCTTCGCCGTCCTGGTTTCTGATGGAGAACGTGCCGGGTGCGCCGTTGCCCCAGATCGCCGGCTACGGAGCCAAGTCCTTCAAGCTCTGCAATTCGCACCTGGCGGCCGACGGCATCTGGGGCCAGGAGCAGCGGCGCGTGCGCCGCATTACATTCGGCCGCTTTGGCTTCGATAGCGCCGATGTGCCCAGCCTGATGCGCTGGGTCGATCTGGCCCTGTTCGTATTGCCGGATGCGTTGCCCACCGCGACTCAATGGACGCCCGACAACTCGCCCGGAGCCAAGGTGCGCCACCAACCGGTGGCCGGTGGGCATTTGAACGGCGCCGCACTGACCGCTCGGAGGCGCGAGAGGAAAAACGCCGTCACCGGATCGACGAGCCTCAACCCTGGATGCACGGGCACGAGCAAAGCTGCCAAGGCGAGGGCGAAGGCCGTCTCTTCGAGCAATGGAGGCATGAGGCTGACCCCCGGCGCCGGAAACAACGGGCGTGGCCGCTATCGCTACGCCGATGCCTGCCGGCTGCAAGGCTTGCCGGAGGACTTTCTAGAGGATTCGCCGTTCACCGCGGAGGGCAAGCTTAAAGCCGTCGCCAACGGCGTTCCCCTCTCGATGGGGCGGGCGATCGCCAGGGCCGTCATGCAGGCGGTGCGAAGGTGAAGCAGTTTATCCCAAAGCCTGAGACCGCCGGACGGCCGACGCCGAGTTGCATTTCCCGGGCGTCGGTCGCCGGCTTTTTTGTGGGCCCGTCCGCCGTGCATGGCGGCCGGGCTGCTTCCGCCGGACGCGGGCTGGGTGATCGTTCCAATCCGGGGGCCTGCGTCCGGCTTTGCTTTTTATCAGCGGCCTGGGGCCGCTGCCATAGCAGCCGTCGTTTTCGTGGGAGCGGTGGGCGTGTCCCACGCCGTGTTACCTCGCGCGTCGGGCGGCCCCGCGCGGTGCGAGTCGTTGGCGGGCCGCTTGACCCCGTGACAGGAGGCCAGCGCGAAAGAGACCTCGAATTGTTGATTTCACAGCTTGGAAGCGGCGCCCGGGCCGGATGCGGCCCAGATCCCAAATCAAGCCCGTTCGCCCGGGCGCCGCGATTTTTGCATTACGAAAAGGGTTTAGTCCGATGACGCGAATTTCAGCCGCCGATGGCCAGCAGAGGCTGCTCGAGTGGCAGCTGCGGCAGTCGATGCAAGGTGGCGAGTCGATCACGCGGGCCCTGGCCGTGGTGATCAGCGGCCGCAGCCGGCGCACGATGCCGGAGCAATCGGAGGTGCGCTGGCTGGTGGCCACCGCCCGGGCCGTGGCGCGCGAACTGGGCAAGCCGGACGCAATCGAGGGACTGGGTTGATGGACGTAACCGAAAACGAGGAACGCGCAGCGCTCAAGCGAGAAAGGACGTTCCAGCTGCACTTCCTTTGGTTGCGGGCCTTCAAGGCGAGGCTCGAGGAACGGCGAGGGGAAGCCGACAGGATTCGAGGGCTCATTCGCGCCGAGCTGCCTCGCTGCCCCTACGTGCTGATGCGCCTGCGGACGACCGATGATCGGCGCGTGCACCGGATTATTCAGGCCACCGGTTTGCAGCTCGCCTTAAAGTTTGGGTCGGCATGGCGCCTGCCGGCGGAAGCGTACGAGGGGGCGGTCTAATGGTGGTCGTCAAAATCGAGCTTTGGCCGCACGGGGATGAGGAGCAGAAACGGCCGCTGGGCGTGTTGACGATCGCCAACGACGGCAGCGGCGATGCCCGGGTCGGTCACTATGACGTGACGGCCAGCCATGCGGGCGCCTATTTTGGCCGCCGCAGGGAGCCCTACCGCACCGGCAAGGTGCGCGGCTTCCCCAGGCAGCTCTCGCCCTACCGTCTGGTTTGCCGGGCACTCAAAGCGATCGGGGAGCTTTAGCCGTGCCGAGCTCGCTGCGACAAGTGGACCGCGCAATCCTGGCCGTCGATGCGAATGGCCGGTTGGCCGGCTCCATCGAGTGCGTGCGCAGAGGCAGTCGAGCCGGGCAGTGGCGGTTCGACCGTGTCATCGGCGACGGCATCGTGGAGAGGTCCTACATTGGGGAGTTTCGCGAGGCGGTCTACGAACTGGCCTGGACTATCCGTCCGGGGGCGGCCCCGATCGTCGCCAAAACGCCGGGCGTGGGAGGCTGAAGGATGCGAGAGCCACGCCGCTTAGCGGCCGATCTTGAGGACCTGGCCGAGTTCATCGAAGAGAACGCGGCGGATCTTCGGATCGTGGCCTGGGTGTACGAGGGCTCACGACAGCGGCGACGGGCATGCCATCTGTGCCCGCACGGCGAGCGGCGAGTTCGTGACCTGATCGAGGTTCTGCGGGAAGCCGCGATGCTTGCCCGGCAATCGAAGTTGAACTGCGTCGGAGCTGCGCTGTGAGGAAGACCTGCGACCACGACAAGGACCAGGCCCTGCTCGATCCGCCCGGCGGCAGTTGGGGGATCGCCCAGAAGGTTGTGGTGGTCGGCGATAACAAGGTCCGCGCCGTCGGGCAGAAGAGCATCGTGTGCCGCGAGTGCGGCCGATTTTTCGGGAGAATCGTGGAGGCCGCAGCCGGCGCTCGCGCACGGTCCCCACGCGGAAAAACGGAGTGACGTCATGGCTGAGCGAACCGCGATTTCGTGGACCGATCACACGTTCAACCCGTGGATCGGCTGTCAGCATTATGGGCCGGGCTGCGTCAACTGCTACGCCGAGGAACTGGCCACGCGGTATCGCAAGGCCGCGTGGGGTCCGCGCGGCACGAGGATCAAGACCAGCGAAAAGAATTGGCAACAGCCCTGGAAGTGGAACAACGCGGCGGCCAGGGCCGGCGTTCGCCAGCGCGTCTTCTGCGCGAGCTGGGCCGATGTGTTCGAGGACTGGCCGCACGACGTCCACGATCACAAGGGCGCCCGGCTGTGGACCCCGCGGCACGGCTATGTGTGGGACGAGCCGATCGCCGAGCGGCCCGAAGGCGATTTCTCCCACTGCCGGCCGCTGCGCTTATGTGACTTGCGGGAGCGGTTGTGGCATACGATCGACTTCACGCCCTGGCTCGATTGGCAAGTGCTCACGAAGCGGATCGAAAACGTACCGCGGATGTGGCACGCTTGGCAGCCGACCGGCTCGAGCTGCCGGGCCAACGTCTGGCTGGGCTGTTCGATCGCCAATCAGGAGGACGCCGACCGGAATATCCCGCGGCTGCTCGAGTGCCGGCACCTGGCCCGGTTTTTGTTCGTGAGCTACGAGCCGGCGATCGGGCCGGTGGATTTCTCGCCCTGGCTGCCCTCCTCCGATGGCTTCGTGCCCTCGCCGGAGGGTCCGGTGCACGTCGAGGACGGCGGCCGCGGTCTCGATTGGGTGATTGTGGGCGGCGAGAGCGGCCAGCATCGGCGCCCCTGCGAGGTGGCCTGGATCGCCTCCGTCGTCGAGCAGTGCCGCAATGCCTGGGTCGGTCCCTGGCCGGGCGGTGTGCCCTGTTTCGTCAAGCAGGACTCGGCCCTGCGGCCCGGCCAGCAGGGGCGCATTCCCGACGAGCTGTGGGCCGTGAAGGAGTTTCCGGCCGCGTGTGGGGCGCTGGTAAGCGAGTAAGCGCCGATTTGAAATGGAAATGCCAGGAAGGCAAAACGCATGATCCCCCAGCGGAAACACGAGGGCAGCCGGTGGCAAGAGGCCAACGAGCTGCGACAATTGGTCTGGGGCATGCGCGGACTGCGGGGGGAGCCGAAGTGTGCCTGGTGGGTGCTGTGGTGGGACCTGGGGCTCGGCCGCGGAGGCGCGCTCGATGTGACGGCGGCCCAGGTCGCCACGGCGATCGGGGCCGCGGACGCCGCCAGTGGCCGGCGGGCGTTGATACACCTGGCGGAGGCCGGGTTGATCGAGATCGACTCCCGCGCTCCCAATGACGCGCCCGGTCCCGCACGGGGCCGGTGGACAATCTACATGCCGGATCCGCGGGACGTTCTCATCGGACGTCGCCAGGCGAGCCACGGCCAGGGTGAACTGTTCGGCGATCATGACGCCGGGCGGGGATCGACTGAGCCAGAATCGTCCCCCGTGGCCGGTCGGGTATCGGATGAAGCCCAGAGCGCTGGGTTGGCCACCGAACCCGGCGCTCCTCCCGTGGAACCCCGCGGGGGGAGCGTTCGCACAGGTCGGACCGCGGCGGATGTGCAGGCGCATCCGCCGCCGACCGCGGCGGAAGCGCAGGCGCATCCGCCGACCCCTACTTGTACTTGGAAGGATCTATCTAGATCCCACTTGAAGCTTGAACACTTTGCACTTGTAGATCCAAGTTCAAGTAAGATCTCGAGGGCCGCGAAAAACCGCGGCGGAAGTGCAGGCGCATCCGCCGCGGTGCCGAGCGGCGTTTTGCCGACAGTGGGCAACGCCCTGGCCGACCTGCTGGCCACGTTCGACAGGATGGGCGGCCTGTCGCTGGCGGCCGAACTGGCCGAGGTGATACCGGGCCTGTGGGGCGACTGGGCCGAGCTGCTCGTCGCCGAGCTGGAGGGAGCGCGCGATGCCGAGCACGGAGGCGAGGCAACGCCTTTAACGCGTGCGGAACTGGCCCGGCTGGTGGTCTCCAGCCGGCGGAAGCTGGCCGAGGGCAAGCTGCACGAGCCCCTGCCGGTCTATTTCACCGGCGCGGTCAACTCCTGGCTCGTGCGCCAGGGCCGGAAGCGAATTTTTGTGGCCAAGAGCAAACCGAGGTGATCGCATGGCGAGGATGAGTACTCCGAACGTCACGTCCCTTCCGGAGGGACTGCAGACCCTGCTCGATGGCGGTCTGAACGGCTTCGCGCTGGAGCTTTTTCTGGAGAGCTACGCCGCGGCGAACCGTCCCATGCCGCCGCCGCTGCGTTTTGTTTTCCGGGGCGTCTACGTCCACCTCGAGCCGGTCGAAAGCCTCGAAGCGGCCCGGGAATTTACCTGTGCCCAAGCAAAGGAGGGATGTTAGCCATGGCCATCACCATGAAACGCAAAACGGTCCGCGAGCCGATCGCGGAGCGAAAAGTACTCAGCCGGCCGATCACGCCCGAGGAAGAGCAGGCCGTAGTGCGGCGCGCGGCATCGGGCGTTTATCGTTCGCCGGCGGAAGAGGAAACGATTCCGCAGACGCTGAAGCGGTTGAACGCCGAGGCGGCGAGGGAAGCGGAGAAGGCCGCGGCCGACGAGCGGCGCGTCGACGAGCTTAAGGCCCGCAGGCGGCGTCGACGCGAGACGACGCTTTCGACGGTCACGCCGGCGGGGATCGCGGCGATTGATCGCGACGCGATTGTCATCCCCGTCAAGCAATGCGCCTGTGGAATGAAGTTTTCCACGAACGTTCCCACCCTGAACCGCTGCCCCGAATGCGCTCCGGAAGAGTGGGGAATCGAAAGCGACTCGGACCGCCCTCACCCAACCCTCTCCCGAAGGGAGAGGGCCAAGGAAGCAGCTCTCCCGCAGGGAGTGGGAGCGGAGGCTTCGCGCGAAGCGGCGGCGGCGGAGGGGACGTTTTTGGATGTGCCGCCGGCGCACCTGGCCGGCAATCGGTTCAACCCGCGCCAGCAGTTCGAGCAGGCGGAGCTGGTCAAGCTGGCGGAGTCGCTTCAGCGCGATGGGCTCTTGCAGCCCATCCTGGTGCGGGCGGCCGACGGGCAAAAACTGCGGCCGCTGGCGATCGAGCGGAAGGGCGATGCGTTCTGGGAAATCGTCGCCGGCGAGCGCAGGGCGCGGGCGGCGCTGATCGCCAAGCTGCCGACGGTCAAGGTGCAGGTGATCGTCTGCGACGATGCCCGGGCCTGCGAGCTGGCCCTGACCGAAAACCACGAGCGGAAGGAAATCAGCCAGGTGGAGTTTGCCCGCGGCCTGCAACGCCTGGCCGATTTGAAGGGCCTCGATCCGGCGTCCTTGGCTCGCCAGCGCGGCCTGAGCGAATCGCACGTGCGGAATCTGTTTCGGCTGCTCGACGCGCCGGCCGAGTGGCAGCAGCTCGTCGTCGACGGCGTGGTCACCGGCACGCACCTGCGGCATGCCAAGCCGTTCCTGCACGTCGAGACGATCGCCGCGGACCTTAAAAAGCACATCGACGAGCATCTTTGCGACGGCCGCTTCGGCGCCGGCGAAAAGGATTGGCGGGCGACCGTCGAGGACGTGGTGCGGCAGCGGGCCGCGCCGCTGAAGCGCACGGTCTCGATGCACGAGCCGGGCAACTACCAATACGGCGAGGTGCGCATCGAGCCCAAGCAGGAGGCCGAGCTGGACGTGATCGAGCTGCCGCGGCGCTGGGGCGGCGGCAAGGAAAGGCTGGCGCTGAACCGGAAGGCCGCAAACGCGTTGTTGAGCGAGAAGGCCAAAGCCTGGCGGGCGCGCCATACCAACGCCAAGAAGGTGCCCAAGGAGGATAAAGGGAAGCTCTCCGCGGCGGAGCAACGCCAAGCGGCCAAGGAAGAGAAGCGGGCGCGGGCCGAACGGTTGGGCAACGCCGTCGACGCCTGGCTCTGCTGGCTGTGCTCGGTCGAGGTCCGCCGGCAGCCGGTCGTGGCCGAGGAGATTGCGATGGCCGTCGGCGTCGGTGCCAGCGATCTTTTTGAGGGAGAATATGGCGGCGGGAATCCTTGGAAGAAATGGGGCGATCCGGATGCGCGGCGGAAGCTGATTCTCGACTTTGCCTCAGAACTCTTCTGGTGTCAGCCGCGGAGCTGGAACCCCAAGGGCGACCGTTACCCGCATATCTCGAATCGCGACGAGTTCGCCTATTGGCTGGCCAGGCTTTCGATCGATCCCGAGGCCGCCTGGCGGGCAAAAACGGACGGGGGCGAACAGGCGTTTCTGGGCGAGCTGACGGAGCGCTGGCTCGAGGAGCTGGACAGCGAGCAGGCTCGGGACCTGGCCGAAGAGTGGAAGCTGGGCATCAGCCGCGAGCTGCTCGATCAGATGGAGGCCGGCGAGCTGTATCCCAAACTGGTTGGCAACAAGGCCCGCTCGATGCCCCTGCCCGCCGAGCTGGCGGAAATCCTGGCCGTGTCGAAGGGCAAAGCCAAGACCAGGAGCAAGCCCAGATGAGCCGTCGCCCCTGGCCATCCGATGCCACGATCATCGTCTGCGCTTCGCTGGCCGAGGCCAGGACGGAGTTCATGGAATCCGTCAATCCGGGCCACTGCCGCGACTGCGGCGCGCCGCTCGTTTACGACGGCAAGACCGAAAGGCGCTGCCTCGCCCTCTGTCCAGGTCGGCCGATTGGGCTGCTCTGCATTCCCTGCGCTGTCCGCTACGATGTCCGCTCGATCGAGCATCTCGAGGATCACCGCGGCGGCACGTTTCGCATCGTCCCGCGCGGCCCTGGCCCGCGTTAAGGCGCCCCGGCGGCGGTCCTGTTTCGACCCCTCCGCCCCCTGTCTCACGCCGTTCCAGGGTCCTCCGCCGGGGGGGACCACCCCGCGCGACACGGCGTGTGGCGCTTTTTTTGCGAGTTGCGCGGAATTCGGGATGGCGACCACCACCACCTTTCGTGAGCAAGATTTTGGTTGCGGGAGCGCGTGAGGCAACTATGCTGGATCTCCACACGTCTCCCGGCCATCCGGCCCCCGATGCGGATGCAGGTGCAACGCCTGCCCTACCATGCCCGAAGTGACCGGCTCCCTCCCGCCTTTTCATTCGCGACGTCGCGGTCCGGTCCGGCGCGTCGCCGGGATCGCATAATGCTGGCGGTTCGCAAGAAGCTCGACGACGCGCTGCCGTTCATCCGCGACGCGGACCTCCTGCTCTTTCGTCGCAAGCCGGGGTCGGTGATCGGGAAGCTGATCGCGACCAGCGGCCGCAGCGACTATACTCACGCCGCGATGTGCGTCTGGTGGCCCTCCGAGCGCGTCGCCGGCGGCGGTCGGCCGCCGCTGAGCGAAAGCGTGCTGATGTGCGTCGAGGTTCGAGAGTTCTACGGCGGACGTGCGGTCACGTTGGCGAGCCAGGTCGGGGAGAATCCCGGCCTGATCGACGTCTTCGCAATCGCCGGCTGCGCCGCCGAGGGCTATAAGCGCGCCGATGCGGCCAGGCACATGCTCCACTTCGCCGGTCAGCCGTATGGCTACGGCGCCATTGCGAGGGCCGCGGCCGCTTATCTGCCGGGCGTGCGGTTCTTTTACCGGACCGACGACGACGACCAGCAGATTGACGACAGCGCCGTGTTTTGCAGCGAGGCGCGCGTGCGGGCCGACCGCCTCGGCGGCGGCATCGACCCCGTGCCGAACCTCGCCGATCGGGAGACCGAGCCGGGGGACCTGGCGCGGTCCGACGTGTTCCGCTACCAGTTCACGCTAGATCCTTGATCCGGACTCACCCCCGCAACCAAAACTCCGCTGCAGAAACGCCAGACGGCCCCGTTGTGGCTAGTACCCCGGACAGGCCAGGCCGGCGGGTTTTGGTTGCGGCGATCGGTCCGGAGACGGCTTGAAAGACGGGCGAATTGGGCCAACGGGGCCAAGCTTAAGGCCCGCTTTTCAGGTGTTCCCGCTGGCCAACCGATGCAATCAGAGAGCTACACTTTTCGGGGCAAAGAGAACCTTTTGAGGACCAAAGCCATGAGGCCCGGAGCAAGTTTTCTGGCGGCCCTTGCCGCCGCAGTCGTCGGCTGTCAGTCGATGCGCGCCGCAGAGCCGGCGCCGCGTGTGGTCGACCAGGCTATCTATCGGCCGGCCATGCTGCCGGCCGTCAATCACGCTGTGTATGTGAAGCCGGCCGCGGAGAGAGAGGTGCCCGTCCAGCTTGTCGGGGGAAGCGCCGCGGCCGAGGCGCCGGTGCAGCTCGTCGCCGATCGTCAGCCGGCACGGTTCCCGCTCGCGCGCGGCGTGGTCGATTGCTTCCGACTGCGCTGCCCGAATCCGTGCCCACGAATCTGCCCGCCGACGCCGGTCTCCGAGCCGGAGGATAAGCCGCCCGCGAAGGAACCGCCTGTCGCCGAAGCCGCCGAGCCCAAGAAGCCCGACGGTACGGGCCTGCTGTGCGCCACCGTTTTTTCGCTTGCCGCCGCGGCGAGCGTGATCGGCCGAGCCTCCGCGGGACTGTTCCGCTAAGACCGGCGCGGCCTTTTCACCAATTCCAAAGGAGCCCAGTGCGATGTTTCCGTTCAACCAGTTTGACATGACTTCCATCAACCTTTTCGCCGTCGCGGGCTGGCTCGTGGCCGGCCTTCTCCTCGGCAAAATGGCCTACAAGGATTACCGCCGGCTCGTCTCGCTGCGACGCGAGGCGAACAACCTGGCTCAAGAGCTCGGCCAGTGGGGCTTCGCGATCATCCCCAAGCTGCTTACCGATTTTGTCGTGACCGACCCGGAATCGCTCGTGCGAGATATACGGGATGCCGCGGACAAGATGAAAAACCCCAAGAACGTCCGGGCGATGTTCGACAAGCTGACCGGCAACATGGTCGACGAGGAGTTCAAGGACCCGACGACGCGGCAAGCCTTCTTCGACGGCCTTTGCGCGAAGGCGAGGACGGCCGGCCTCAAGCCGACGGTGGCTTTCCCCGCCTAGTTCGTGGGCCGGTCACCGAGGAAGGAGCGAACGCCCAGGACGGCTGCCGGGACGCGGCCGATCGTGAAGACGATCGCCGAGGCTGCCTCGCGCCTCAAGGTCGACGAAGCGACGGTCAAGGGCTGGCTGCGGCACGGCTGCCCCGGCAAGCGCGGGAGTTACGACGTCGACGCGATCGCCGCCTGGCGGGCCGCGAACAAAAAGCCGCCGCGGCAGGGCGGCGCCGCGAGCGAGCTCGGCGAGCGGGCCGTGTGGGAACGCCGGAAGGTGAGGGCGGAAGCCAAGCTCCGCGAGCTGTCGCTTCGCGCGAAGCGGGGCGAGCTGATCCTGGTCAGCGTGGCCGCGCAGATCGTGCGTCGGCATGTGGCCGAGGTCACCATGCACCTGCGGCAGTTGCCCGACTATGCGGTCGCCCGCGAACAGTTGCCGCCGGCGGCAAAGGAGCGCATTCGCGACCGCCTGAGGGCGAAAGTGCGGGATCTGTGTACCGCTTTCGAGAAATCGGTGCGCGAGACGCAGGCCGCGCGGGACGATGAGGCCGCCGAGTGAGGGCATCACCGATGTGTTTGGAGCGGGAACCGGCCGAAACACCGGCGGCAGCCGCCGGGCCCACGGAGCGCCATCGCCAGGATCGCAGACCGGTTTGCCCCGACCATCAGCGGCAGATGGTTAGCTATTCGTCGCAGGCCACCTTCACCTATTACCGGTGCCCCGTCGACGATTGCCCCCGGCGCGACAAGCGCCTGCGGCCCGATGGCACCGGGACCGCGACCCCGTGAGGGCCATCCTTACCAATCCTTGGTAAACGGCCCGTCGCAACCTCCCCAGCCGGAACTACGCTGGATCTGGTAGGCCATTCGGCCAAAGCGGCAGAGTAGAAGTTTCCTCCCCCAGCCAAATGAATCGGGACAGCGAGGCCCGATTTCGCGCCCTGATCGCCGACGGTTGGACGCCGGCACCCCTGATCGCGCTCACGCAGTGGATCGCCGAGCACGTCGTGCTGCCGCAGAGCGTCAGCGCGACGCCCGGCAGGTATGACCTCGAGGCGTACCCCTACTGGCGCGGCGTGATCGAGCAGGCCGAGAACCCGGAGACGGAAAAAATCGTGATCCTGGCTTCCACGCAGCTCGGCAAGACCACTCTCGCGATCGCGTTGATGCTCGCCTTGAGCTACCTCTCGCCGGCGCCGGGCATGTTCGCCACCCCGGACCGGGACAGCGGCCGCGAACTGCGGGAAAAAATCTATGCGATCGCCGAGGCCTCCGGTTTCGCCGACGATCTGCCGCCCCCTCGGCTACGCAACGATCGCTGGATCGACCTTTCCGCAGCCAGGTGGCACAGCGGGATCGCCTTTAACACGCAAACGCTGTCGGGTAAGAGCTGCCAGCGGGTCTTCAAAACCGAATTGAGCCGCTGGCGGAGGCGAAAAAACTTCGGCGATCCCAAGCTGATCGCCGACGAGCGCGTCAAAGCCTTTTTTCGGTCGCTGATTCTTGAGGAGGGCACCCCCAGCGACGAGAGCTGCTCGATCTCGGCGAGCTATGACGCCTCCGATCGCCGGCGGCTGCACGTGCCCTGTCCGGCGTGCAATCACTTCCAGGATCTTCGCCCCTTTCCGCTGAAGCGCGGCCCCTACGCGGGCTTCGGCGGCATCGCCGGCGTCAAAACTCGCGACGGCAATTGGGTTTCGCCCGACGAGGCGCTCGAGAAAGCCTTCTACCGCTGCGAGCGCGGCTGCCACATCGACAACGGCCAAAAGGAGGCGATGATCCGCGACGGAATCTGGGTTCCCAAGGGTCAGCACATCGGGCGCGGCGGCAAGCTCGAGGGCGTCCCGCTGCGCGGCCCGCGCGTGGCCGGCTTCCGCCTCAACGCGATGTACGCGCAAACGGTCTCATTCGGTCGGATGATCGCGACCTTTATCGAGCGCCGCGGAAAGCAGGCGAGCCTGCAGACCTGGTGGAATGACTGGGCCGGCCAGCGTTACACGAAACGCGGCCAGACGCCGAAGTGGAGGCAGCTTTGGGCGCGGCTGCGCGGCGAAAATCTGCCGGGCACCGTGCCGAGCTGGGCGCTTTTCCTCACGGCCGGCGTCGATCCGGGCAAAGGCTACTGCCGGGTCACAATCCGAGCCTGGGGCGAAGGCGGCCGCTCGCAGCTCGTGGCGTGGGACACCACGCACGCAAACGACGATCGCAGGCTCGGTCATCTAAAGGCACTCCAGCCGCAGATCCTCGAACGCGATTGGCAGCTCGCCGAGCCCAACGAGCTGGGCGCGGCATCGCTTCGCGTCGCGCTGGTGGCCGTCGACGTGGGCCACATGCCGCACCGCGTGCATGAGTGGGTCAGAAGCCTGCCGGCGGAGCTTCGCAAGCGGGTCCGCCAGGTCGCCGGCAAGACCGACCTCCCGGACGGAGCGCCGTGGCGCAAGCGGCTCGTGAAATTCTCCGTCCGCACGGGGAAACGGTACGCCGGCGGCGGCCAGCGTCGCTATGAAATCAACCGCGCTCTTTATACCGGCGAAATGCACGACCGCTGGCGCCTTCCTGCCGATGACCCGGCGGCCTGGCGGCTGAACAACGCCGATCTCGGCCAGGCAGAGCTATATCTCCAGGAACTCACAAACGAAGCGCCCGTCCGCCGCGCCGACGCGCGCGGCCGAATGCGGACCTACTGGGAAAAAATCAAAAAGCACCTGGGCAACCACTCCAGCGACGCGGAGTGCTACGACATGGCCGCGGCGGACATGCTCGTCAACCGCAACTGGCTGCGCGTGGCTGCCCGCGTCAAGCACTGGGTCGGCGTGTCGGGCACTGCCGAGCGGAAAGAAACCAAAGCGTCGCCGCCGGCCAAGCGGCCCGCGCCGCGCCAGGAGTTTTTGCATCGCGAAGGAGGTTGGGTTTGATGGCCAAAGAACGACGAAGGCCCGAAGGGAACGTCCAGACGCTGCCGGCGGCGCCCGTCGAGACCGCGGCGCCCGTTTGCCCGCGGAACTCCGCGCACACGGCGACGCGCGTCTACCGCACGGAGGGTCGCCTGCTGTTCTGTGTCTGCGACGACTGCGGCGATCTCTGGAAGGAGAAGGCGCCGGCGGCGGAGGAGGGCGGTTCGTGAGCCGAAGCGACGCCGACACCCTGGAGCAGCTCAAGCTGGCCCGCGATGCGATCATCGCCGGGATGATCGACGGCCGTCTGACGGTCGAATATCAGCTCGCCGGCGAGATGCACACGGTCGAACCGTCGACGCAGGCCCTCAATCGCCTTGAGGCCCTCATTAACACCTACACGCGCAAGGCGAACCAAGACTCGAAATCGCCGATCCGCGTCGCGTCTCTGAGCCGCGCCGGACTGAGGGGGTGCGGTTGATGCGGTCCGCCGTCGCCAAGCCCGACCCCGCGCGAGAGTATCTCGGCCGCCTGGCGGACCAAGAGCGGGCGCTCGATCGCCGCCGCCTGGAAACACGCTCGAACATCGGGGCGATCGGCGGCAACGGCGGCCTGGCCGGCGGCAAGCGCGACCGCCTGACCGACGACTGGCAGCCGGGTACGCTGGCGCCGAACCAGATCCACCGCGCCGACGGCATCCTGATCCGCGATCGCGCCCGGGACCTGGTGCTCAACAACCCGCTGGCCAAAGGGGGCGTCGACACCTACATCGCCAACGTGGTCGAGTCGGGCATCACGCCCAAGCCCCGGTTCGCCGAGGCGCCCTTGCGCCAAAGCTGGTCCGCCTCCTGGGACACCTGGGGCGGCCTGACGGCGCACAGCACGCGCGAGGCCGATCTGACCGGCATTCAGACGATCTACGAATTGATGGCTCTCTGGTTGGAGGAGGTGATCGTCGGCGGCGGCTGCCTGATTCGCTTTGTAGAACTGCCGCGCAGCTCCAGCCGCCGGCTGCCGCTGGCGATCGAGCTCATTCCGGAGGAGCGTTTCGCCGACGACCGCGACTGGCCCTTTGCCGGTCCGCGTCCGCTCAACGGCAATCCTGTCCGCCGCGGCATCGAGGTCGACGCGCTTACCGGCCGGCCGGTGGCCTACTGGATCCGGCCCTACCTGCCGAACGATCCCAACTGGCTGATGAGCTATCAGCCGGTGCGCATCCCGGCCGAGCAGTGTGAATACGCCTACTTCCGCAAACGGATCGGTCAGAACCGCGGCTACACCCTTTTGCACGCGGCGATCCTCTGGCTGTGGAAGCTCGGTTATTACACCGACAACGAGCTGATGAACAGCGCCGTTCGCTCCTGCTTCAGCGCCATGATTACGCGCGACCAGTCCGAGGACGACGAGGCGATTAGCGACGGCGACCCGGACGGACCGGCCACGGACGCCTACGGCAACATCCTGGAGAAGCTCCAGCCCGCCTTGATCTTCCGCGGGCGGCCTGGCGACAAGATCGAGGGCGTCGGGCCGAACACGCCGCCGGGCGACGCCAAGACCTGGGTCAACCTGATCGAGCGCTCGGTGGGCATCGGCATGGGCCTCTCCTACGAGGAGCTCTGCCGCGATTACTCGCAAACCTCCTTCTCGAGCTGCCGGGCCGGCGCCAACGCCGACCGCAAGCGCTTCCGGCCGATGCAGCAGTTCGTCGTCAACCACTTCTGCAACCCGGTCTACCGCCGCTTCGTGCAGGCGGCGGTGCGGGCCGGCATCGACGGCTTCCCGCGGCCCTCCGACTTCCTGGCCAATATCGACGACTGGCTGGAGGTCGCCTGGCGCGCGCCCGGCTGGGCCAGTGTCAAGCCGATCGAGGACGCCCAGGCCGCGGTGGTCGAAATCGACAACGGACTGCGCACCCGCGAGAGCTATATCGGCGAGCGGGGCGGCGACTGGGAGGAAACATTCCAGCAGCTCGCCCGCGAAGAGAAGCTGGCCGACGACCTGGATCTCGAATTCCCGGGCGTGGGGCCACCCAAACCGCCGCCCGGGCAGACCGTCGCCGGCACCCAAGAAACGCCGCTGGATGGCGCGAAAGAACGATGAAACGACGCAAGCGCTATCGCTCGATCGCCGCGGCCGTCTATGGCACCGTCTGGGCGATCAATCCCGACAAGCTGGCGCAAATCTGCCAATTGCTCGAGGAGCGCGGACGAGGCGTACGGCTCTCCAAAGAGGAAATCCGCCAGCGGATCGGCGTGGCAGCTCGGCCGGCGAACGCGACGATCCAGCAGGGCCAGGGCAACAAAATCGCCGTGCTCAATCTGTTCGGCGTGGTGGCCCAGCGCATGAGCCTGATGGAGCAGATTTCCGGCGGCACGTCGACCGAGCAGTTTGCCAAGGCATTCGACGCCGCGCTCAACGACGCGGACGTGAAGGCGATCGTGATCAACGTCGATTCGCCTGGCGGCAGCGTGCACGGCGTCGAAGAGCTGGCCCAGAAGATTTTCGAGGCCCGCGGCCGCAAGCCCGTCAAGGCGATCGCCAATGCGCAAATGGACTCCGCCGCCTACTGGATCGGCTCGGCGGCCGACGAGGTGCTCTCGACCCCGTCGGGCGTGCTCGGCTCGGTCGGCGCCGTGGCGATTCACACGGAGCAATCGAAGCTCGACGACAAGGCGGGCCTCAAACGCACGATCCTGACGTCGGCCAGGTACAAGGCCGAGGGCAATCCCTACGAGCCGCTGAGCGAGACGGCCAAGGAGTATTTCGAGGGGCGCGTACGGCAGTTCGGCCAAAAGTTCGTCGAAACCGTCGCGCGCAACCGCGGAGTCACCGCGGCGCGGGTCGAGGCGGATTACGGCCAGGGGCGCGAGCTCACCGCACGCGATGCCTTGGCCGCGGGAATGATCGATCGGATTGCCACGCTGGAGCAGCTTTTGTCGGAATTCGGCGTCGCCAGCGGCGCCAACACAACTACCGCGGCGGCCCAACCGCCGGCCTTTTCCCTGGAGAATGTTTCTATGAACAAGCGGATATTTGAGGCGCTGGTGCGGATGGGCCTTTGCTCGATCGACGCCGCGCAGGACGTGGCCACGGCGGCCCTGGCCGTCGCCCTGAAGGTCAAGGGCTTTGCAGGCAAACACGACGACGTCGAGGCCGTGCTGGCCGCCCTGGGCGTCCAGGACGCCAGCCCGGTCCAGGCGGCCGCCACCGCGGCCGCGGCCAGGATCTCGATCGCCGGCGAGCAAATGACGGCCGAGGACATCCTGGCCGCCGTGAGGCTGGCGCCGCTGCCCGACGATCGCAAGCTGGCACTGCAAGGCGAGCTCATGGGTGCTCGCCGCGAGCTGAACGTGGGCGAAGTGCTGGGAAGGATCAACAAGGCCGCCGCGGAGTTCAACAAGCCTCTGGGCGCGACGTCTATCGAGCAGGGCGCGGCCGCCGTCGACAAGTTCCAGGTCGAGGCCCGCGACGCGCTGCTCTGCCGCGAGTTCGGCGCCAATCTGCCCGAGCAGATTTACGACGTGCACAGCCAGGACGTCGTCGATTGGAAGCCGGCGGCCGGCGCCCGCCGCGCCGGCCACATGGCCAGCCTGCCCCAGCTCGCCCGCCAGTGCATGATCATCGCGGGCATTCCGCAGCAAGCGGTCGATCGGCTGCAACCGAGCGACATCGCCCGCATCATGGTGGGCGCCCCGCTGCGGCAGTTCGGCATCGCCGCCAGCGTCGGTCCAGCCTTCAACGTGTCCGGGATGTTCTCGAACATCCTGCTCGATGCGCAGAATATCACGCTCCGGCGCTCCTACATGGAAGCGAAAACCACCTTCCAGGTCTGGATGCGGCAGGCCGAGAGCATCATCGACTTTAAGCCGGTCAACCGCGTGATCCTGGGCGAGCTCGGCGACCCGAAGGCCGTGCCCGAGGACGGCGAGTTCGAGGAAACCACGGCGACGGACGGCAAGGAAAGCTACAAGCTGACCGTCTGGGGCCAGGTCTTCAGCATCACCTGGCAGGCGATCGTCAACGACCGCCTGCAAGCCTTCACGCGCATTCCCACGATGGAAGGCCAGGCGATGAAGCGCAAGCAGAACAAGCTGGCCTACGGCGTGCTGCTCGACAACGCCAATCTCTCGGACGGCATCGCCCTGTTCGACGCCAATTCGATCGCCACGCCGGGTCACAACAACCTGGCCACGGGCGCGGCCACGCCCACGGTCGCCACGCTCAATACCCAGTACAAGAAGATGAGCGAAATGCCGGGGCTCAACACGGGATCGAACACGGTCCTCAATTTGCAGCCCCGCTATATCGTCACCTGTCCCGCTCTGCGGGGAACGGTCTACCAGCTCCTCAATTCGACCGCCGACCCGGCCAGCACAAACGCCGGGGTGGCGAACATCTGGGAAAACGCGCTGCAGCCGGTGATCGACGCCCAATTGGGCGCCGCCGCCGGCGGCAGCGACACGGCCTGGTACCTGGCGGCCGACTTCAACGACGTGGACACGATCGAGTTTGCCTACCTGCAGGGCCTGGAATCGCCGGCGCTCGAGCAGGAGGTCGCTTTCGACCGGCTGGCGCTGCGCTACCGCATCTATCAGGCGTTCGCGGTCAAGGCCATCGACTTCCGCGGCCTGCAGAAGCACGCCGGCGCGTAGTTTCTTGCGGCGGCTTCTTTTTCGTTCAAACCAGTCCAAACAAAACCAACCCATTGGAACCCTAAGCCATGTCGCGAAAGAATTTTTGGGAATTCGCCGACGACTTCCTGGGCCATCGCGTCTACAGCGCGACGGCCGGCTCGAACGTCGGCCATTCCTGGCTGATCAAAGACACCTCGGCCGCCGGCACGCCGACCTATGCCTCGGTCAGCCCGTCGGCGTCGGGCGAGGTCAAGCTGGCGTTCGACAACACGGCCGAGGCCCAGATCCTCACGCTCTACCAGAACGATGTTCTGCAATTCGACATCGACGACATTCTGGAGCTCACCTGGCGCGTGAAGCTCGGCGTCACGACCATCAACGCCAACACGACCCTCGTGTTCGGGATTGCCAGCGCCGAGAACGACACGATGGACTCGGTGGCCGAGGCCGCCTGGTTCAAGATGGACGGCGGCAATTCGACGAGCCTGGTTGTCGTCGAAACGGACGACAACGTCACCAATAACGACGACATCGCCACCGGCAAGAGCCTGAGCAGCTCCTACAAGGACTTCGTGATCAGCTTCGCCGCCGGCAAGAAGGATGTGAAATTCTTCATCGACGGCCAGCCCGTCGCGACCAGCACGACGTTCGACATGAGCCAGTACACCGGCAGCTTCCAGCTCTACCTGCAAGTGCAGAAGGGCGCGAATGCCGAGACGGACTCGGTCGTCATCGACTACGTCGAGATCAAGGGCCGCCGCGCCGGCGTGATCTGAGTTTAACGGCCGCCTGAAACCGGCGAGGTAGTCGCGTGAATCCCCGCACACTGATGCAAGCGGCCTTCACCGCCAACGCACAGGACCCCGAGGTTTTCGGGACGGTGATCACGCACTACCCGCTCGGCCGGACGGCCGGCGAGACGGTAACGGCCGTGCTGCACGGGGCCGAGACCGTCAGCTCGGCGGTGGATAACGACTATGGCAGCGAAGTCGAAATACGGATGCGGATCACGCTCCCGTCCACGGTCACCGTGACCGTGGCGGAGCGGCCGCAGGAACGGGACACGTTTTTGGTGAACGGCGAGCTATGGATCGCGGAAGCGGTGATCTGGCGGAGCACGCATCGCCAGCACATCGAAATCAAACGGAGCGAGAAGGCCAGCACGAAGCGCACGCGGCTCCATTAGCTCTCGGGCTGACCCTATTTGAAAACTGCGACCAACAATGCTGCGATCGCGATGGCCAGCGCGGCGCAGCCAATGAGGAAATTTCGAGCCGTCTCGCGGGAGAGGCGATCGATCCAGGAATCGACGTTTCGACGGTGGCCGTCGTCGGAGAGCTGGGCCATGCAGACGAGTATAAGCTCCCGCGGACAAAGAAAAAATGACGCTCACCCAGTTAACCCCGACGATCACCGACAATGGCGACGGCAGTTGCACCGTCGTTCTCGGTCCGTATGCCTTCGCCGTTTGGCTGACCGATCTGGCCGCTTACCAACGCGGGGCGAACATGCGGGACATTTTTATTCCGCTGGCCTCCCAGGCGCTTCTCCAGGCCGGCGTAGACCTCGACGCCCTAACCGCAGGCCAGCTCATTTCCGTGGCTTCGCAAGCGACCTATCCGGAGCCGCCCTGATGGCCTACCAGAGCGTCCTGAGCGCGGTTCGCTTCGGGTTCGACCCTCCCACGCCTGCGATCTCCAGCGCGGCCCTAAGCGCCAATAACCGCTACGCCGCGTTCGCCTTCACCGCGCAGGCGGCGACCGCGCTGGCATCCCTTCGTTTTTACATCAGCGGCGCTTTGGGCGGCACGGGCGGAACGCTGACGTGCAAGCTTTATGCTGACAGCGGCAACGCGCCGAACCTGGGAGCCGGGGCGCTGGACACGCTCACGGTCGGATCGCTCACGGGAAACGCCTTCAATAATGCGACTGGCGGCACTTACTCCCTAACGCGCGGCACCAGGTATTGGATTGTCCTCAACAATGCGGATGCGTCGCCGGGGACGAATTCCTGCTCGATCGCTTACTTCGGCGCGCTGAACAACAGCGAGCCGACCATCAACGATCAGGCGGCCACATCGATCAACGGCGGATCGAGCTGGAGCTACGGAGGCGGCTGTTGTCGCTTTGGGTTTGCGGACGGGAACTATTTGGGGTTCCCCGCCTCCAGCTTCGGCTTGATCGCCTTTGCCAATGGAGTGTTCGGAAGCCAGGTCGCGGGCACGCGCTTCACGACGCCTGCCAACGGCAAGATGGTTGTCGCTGGCTTGAGCGGACTCTGGTCCACCTTCGGTACGCCGGCCGGCAACCTCAACCTCAATCTCTATGATGCGAGCCACAACCTGCTCGCATCGACCTACCCCGTTCCGAATAGCACGGCCAAGGTGCAGACCAACACTTGGACGCAGTTGCTGTTCAACCCCTCGAGCATTTCGGGTGGGGGCTCGACGATCACGCTTTCGCCTGGCGCGGCCTACACGGTCGGCTACGCCGACAGCGCGGGCAACAGCGACAACAGCACGAATCTGTTCCGCCCCTACGTCGCGGCGCTCGATACCGATGCTAACTCGCTCAATCTGATTCCGTGGGGCATGCAATTAGACCTTTACAGCGGCTCCTGGTCGCAAACGCAGGGACAGTTTTGCCCCTTCGCCCTTTTGCTGGCCACCGGGAGCGAGTTCGCCGCGAGCGGCGGCTCGGGCGGCACATCCGTCCTGCGCTCGGGCATCCTGCAAGGACTGGGGGCCCTATGAGCGTCCGCAGCGGTCAATCGATCACGGTGCTCTTCACGACGCGGGTCTTCGCGACCGGCGTTGGCACCGATGCGGACAGCACGCCGACGGGTACGCTCTACGTGAACGGCACCGCCAACGCCGCTACGGTGACGGTGACGCACATCAGCACCGGGCTTTATAAGGCCGCCGTAACGCTGCCGACGCTGGCGATCGGCGACGAGGTCGAACTACTGATCGCGGCGACCGTCAGCAGCATAAGCGACTCGGCCGTCGTCTGGGCCGACACCAAGGATCTGGCGATCGACTCCAGCGGCGGCGCCGCCGTTTCTGTCGGGACGGGCACGGGCCAGATCAATCTCTCCAGCGGCAAAGCGCCGGCAACTCTGGCCAGTACGGACGTTACCGGAAATGTTCCTGCTGACGCTAAGGCAATCAACGCCGTCTCGACCTCCAGCGTGACGACGGTCAACGCCAATCTCGGCACCACGCAGCCGGTCGGCTTCACGGGGACGGGCGCCAGCGCCCTCGTCAAGGGCGACGCGACGGACATTGGGGGGACCACCGCAGCCTCGGCCACGATTGGGACCGTTACCAATCTGACCAACGCCGGTCCCGATACGAGCGGCACCACGACCCTGCTGTCCCGACTTTCGGCCGCACGCGCTGGCTTCCTTGACAACCTCAACGTGGGCGGCGCCGTCGCGTCCCACGCCGATGTGGTGGCGATCAATCAATCGGCGTCCAAGCACCTGCTGCTCGTCACCGTGGGCCAATACGAGCCGGGAGAAACGTATACGATCGAGATGCGCACCTTCGCGGCCGCGGACGGCTCCGCCGTGAACGCCGACACGACGCCGACATTGACCGCGACGGGCCAGGTCAGCGGCAGCCTGAGCGGCAACCTCTCGGCCGCCGCGAACCCCGCCACGGGCGTTTATCGCTGGACCTACACGCCGGGCAGCTCGCCGACCTTGGAGCAGATCCGCTTCGACGGGTGGGCCACGATCAGCTCGGCCACGTTTACGCTTTCGGCGTACGCCCAGACGGTCGATTTGCCGACCGCCGTCTTTACGTCGACCGATCAGGCGCACCTGACGGCGATCTATGACAAGCTGCCCTCGAACAACCTGGCCGACGAGACCCTGCTACTGGCCGCGATCGGCACGCCGATGCAGGCCGGGACGGCCGTGGAACTTTCCGCGACCCAGCCCAACTACCTGCCGGCGAAGGCTGGCGATGCCATGGCGCTCACCAGTGGAGAGCGGACGAGTCTCTCGACGGCGCTGCTCGATCTGGCCGACGCCATCGAAACGGGGATCACGCTCCGCCAATCGCATCGCGCCTTGCTAGCCGCCCTTTGCGGCAAGATCACCAGCGCCGGCAGCAACCCCGAGGTGTTTCAAAACCCCGCCGGGACTGCCAACCGGATCTCGGTCGCCAACGATTCCGCCGGAAACCGCACCGCCGTTAGCCTGACCCTCTAATGCCTTTGCTGTTTTACCCACGCTTGCTTGGCAACGACATCGCCGTCGAAGGCGGCGGCAGCTCGCCGCCCCCTGCGCCTGCGCTGTCGGTCGTCGACAACGCAAACGGCACGGGCGCGACGGCGACGATCGCTGGTGGCGACGCGGGGGCCAGCAATGCCGTCTATACGTCGCCGCTGCCTGCGGCCCTGGGCAGCCTAAGCTGGACCCAGAAAGCGACGATCGGGGGCAATAACTCGGGCGCGCTGAGCCTGGCGAATGGCCTCTACCTGGCGTACGCCGAGGCGACCGAGGGCGGCCTGTGCAGCCTGCCCAGCAACACGGTCGTTTTCCGCGTCACGGGCGGCTCGACGACGGCCCTCACGCAGACGCCGACGGGCAACCTGCCGGTGGGGACGATCGGGGTGGCCTGGCTGATCGCCAGCAGTGCGAATTTTCAAAGCCTGGTCGGCGCGGCCAACGCCCTGGAGGCCCTGGAGCGAGTCGCGTTTCCGGAGTCCGACGATACCGAAGAGAGCGGGCTGGCCCGGCCGCGGGCGATCGTCCGCCTGGCGAACGAGGGTTTCGAGGAACGGCGCGTGGCCCTGAACGAGTTCCGGCCCTTTATGAGGTTCCTGGTCAGCCTGGAGGCGCTACCGCCCGGCGGCGTCCTGCTGGAGTCGCCGCGGCAAGTCCGCCTGAAGGACGAGGACCTGTGGATCAAGAACCTGTGCCAGTCGATCCTCGACGACTGCAAGGCGACGGAGGGCATTGGCACCGGCTATGACTCCAGCCGGTCGCAGGTGAGCTGCTCGAGCATCCGTCTGCTCGACGGTCCCTCGGCCGCGCCGTTGGAAGTGCGGGCCGAGGGGGAACTGGGCGAGACGGCGGAATACTTCTACGGGGCGACGTTTGAATTCGTGATCCATGGCTGACGGCTTGATAGCGACGATCGACGTGCCCAAACTTGGCGAGCTGCTGCTCGGCAACGCCGGTCGGGCTCACAATCGCATTGCGCGGGCGGCGGTCAGCGACACGCTGCTGACGCACGCCACGCGGCGGATCCCGGGACACTTCGCCCGCTCGGCCCACCGCAAATACGGGTACGCCGACCGGGCCAAGCCCTACATCTTCTGGAAGCAGAAAAAGTACGGCCACACGGCCGACCTGGTGATGACCGGCGCCACTCAGCACGGCATGAGCACACAACGCTCGATCACCGTGGGCGGCACGGCCGTGGGCGGCAATTTGCGCGGCGACCTCAAGCTGCGGTTCCCGTTCGGCGCGCTGGCCCAGAAAGCCTGGGCTCGGCGTGCCAGGGGCGAGGCCCGGGGCGCGCCGCTGGCCGCCCGCACGCGGCGCGACGGCAAGCCGCGCGTCACGATCTCGCAGATGAAAAAGGAGGTGGCCGCCACGACGCCCGACGAAGTCCGCGAGATCAGTCAAGAGATACGAGACCGCTATGTCGAAGGCGTGAAGACGACCACCGGACCCAGGCAACGAGTGAAAATCTAGGCACAAGCAAGACCCAAAAAAGGCCGCGCCCGTCCGCGGCGCGCCAACGACTCAGGCAATAGCCGGCTGATCCCCGGCAAGTTGCCTTCACCAACGCTGCCTGTGAAGGAGGCCGCCTCGGAAGAGCGCGGCCTTTTTCATTTTCCCCGAAAGGCAGCACCATGGCCCAGCAACGCTATTCGATTTACCCCGCCAGCCTCACCTCGACGGGGCCGGTCACTACCAACCTGCAGCAGATTCACGGGGTCAGCATCAAACCCGACAGCCGCAAGGACGAGATCATTCCCGGCGGCGCCATCGACCGCGCGGCGGTGATCCTGCAAGGGGCCGCTCCCGTGGTGTCCTTCAAGACGCACGACCTGGCCACCATCTTCGGCGTGCTCTCGCCCAGCGCGGGTTTGGTCTGCGCGGCGGGAACGAACCTCATTCAGTACCAAAAACGGGCCGACGGCGGCACGTTCGCCTCGGGCAGCTCGCACGTGGTGCTGACGAACAAGAAAGGCTTCTTGGTGCCCAAGCGGCTCTCGGCCAGCCAGGATCGGCCCGTTGAGCTGGAGCTCGATCTGTGGTGCCTGTGGGACGGCAGCACGTCGGGCACACCGGCGGTGGCCGTGCCGCCGCTGACGATCGCCACGGCCAGCGCGCTGACCAGCACGCCGGCCTTCGAGAGCGAATATTACATGGGGCCCGTCTATGCCAACTCGGTGCAATTGCCGGCCGTCTCGAACTGGGAGATCGACTTCGGCATCGACTACCAGGCCAAGGCCTTCGATGGTGACCTATGGCCGCAAACCGGCACGATCATTTCCCGCAAGCCGAAGATCACCGTCACCTCGACCGATGACAGCCAGGCCGGCACGATCGGCAGCTTCTTCAACGCCGCGTTGCCGGGCACGCTGGCCCTCTACTGCCGGATCGGCGTGGCCGGCGCCTCCCGCTCGAGCGACGCCTCGACCGTGCACGCCAAGTTCAGCGTCACCACGGGCGCCTGGAACGTGAGCAGCCTGGACGGCGACGGACAGGACGACGCGATGCTCAAGGCCGACATCGAGCCCACCAGCACGCTGGCGGTCAGCATGGCCTCCGCCATCCCGTAGTCAATCCATCGGCAGCCCCAAGTTCGACGACGAGCCGCAGAGCAAGAGGAGAAAGAAGCGCGTGGGACACAGAAAACTTTCGCTGCTGGGGATTCTCAAACGCACGCCGCTGCCGAGGTGGCCCTTGTGGGTCGTGGCGGCCGGGGTCGGCTTGTACGCGGCCAACCATTGGATCGAGCAGCTCCCGCCCAACACCGACGTCGCTGGTCTGATCGTGAGCGCCCTGGGCGTCCTGGCGGGCGTGGTGGGCAAGGGACAGGACGAAGTCCGCGGCGAGCTGCGCGAGATCAAGGAAATTTGGGAGCGGTTCGGCGCCCAAGGGCAGAGGCATGCCGACCTGGCGGGCGCCGTGGCCGCCAACAAGACGGCTTGCGACCAGGTGGCGCGCAGCGTGTCGCGCCTCTCGACGCACGTGGTCGCCCATCACCGCTTTTTGGTCACCGATCCGGGCTACCAGCCGCCCGACGTGCCGTTGCCGGCGACGTAGGCTTGAAAAACCCCCTGTTTTTGCGGGGTTTTTTGAGGGCAAAACGCTTCACCGCACTTTTTCCCCTGAATCGCTCCAAAACCCTGGGTCCGCGGAGCAAATTATCATGACCAACGAGCAACTTGAGACTCTGATCAAAAATCTGGCCCGCCCGGAGTGCCGCGGAGCGCCCGAGGCCGGTTGCCCGGGTCCTTTGGCCGCCTCAATCTCCATCGAAGCACGCCCCGGCGAGATCGACGTCGACGTCCGCTGTCGCGGCTGCCACGCCCATTGCCACCACGTGCTCGACGCCGCGACGGGAGAGCCGCTCGAAGACGACGCCCTCCTCGCGAAGCGCACCGCTGGCCCTCTGCCTTCGGGAGAGGGCGAGGCCGGCTGGCATCAAACGGCGCCCACCATCCCGGCGGAGGCCTAACCCGTGGCCATCACCCTCACCGGCGCCGGCGGTCTCTTCACGCGCCTCGGCAAGCTCGCCGGCGCGCTCAACGATCTCAACACCTTCCGCGGGGGCACGAGCTCGGGCCAGCTCGTCTTGGCCGTCACCGACGCCCTGGCCGAAGTCGACGGCGACACGGCGGCCATCCGCTACGCGCTGCAGGGGCTCAATGCGGCGCTGCCGGCCGGGCAGGGTGCCCTAACGCCGCTGGCGAACGCCCTGCGCACCGCGGCCCAAAACCTCTTGATCGCGCAGGTGAACGCCGATACGCCGCTCGTGCAGCAAACCGTTCCCTACGCCCTGGCCGTGCTGAAGGCCCAAATGCTGAGCGGCGGCGACTACGTGTCGCCCAACACGGTCAGCGCCACGCCCGCGGCCGGCGGCAGCAATACGGGCAACGGGGCGATCGTCTGCGGCACGCGCGATCCCTATGGCTATCAGCTCGACAATCTGCTGGCCGAGACCTTGCAGGTGTCGGTTACGGCCGAAGAGTCGGCCGGCGGCAGCTTGCTGTTTCAGGGAACGAAGAGCCAGGCCGATCCGCTCAACTGGCAATGGCCGGCCGGTAGCGGCGCCAACGCGCTGCTGACGGCGATCGCCCCGGCGGCAAACACTGGCTATGTCGCCGGCGGCGACTTCGAGACCTTCACCGTGGCGAACCTGCCCGACGGCTGGACGGCCACGCTGGGCACGGCGGGCACCGATTTCGGCGCCGCCGGCAGCGGCTACGCCGGCGCGAACGCCCTGAAGTTCATCGGCGGCACGGGCGTGCTGACGAACCTGACCCAAACGCTGACGGCCCTTACCGCGCGGACGCCCTATGCGATCAACTTCTGGGTCAAAGAGAGCGGCTCGCCCGCCAGCGGGGTGCTGCAGGTCGATCTTTACAACGGCGCGTCGATCATCCAGGACGAAGCCGGCAACAATTGCTCGCTGGCCATCAATCTTACCAGCCTCACGACGAGCTATGTGGCCCACGGCGCGATCTGGTCGATTGCCGACCCGCTACCGGCCACCGTCACGCTGCGTCTGCACCTGACCACCGCCTGCCCGGCCGCGGCCAACGTGTTTGTCGACCAGCTCACGCTGCAGCCGGCAACGCAGCTCGGCTTGAACCCGGGCGATTCGATCTATGCGGCCGCCGCCGCCGGTTCCGTCGACTTCTGCCTCCGCGACACGTTTACGATCGCGGTGGCCAACAACCGCACCTCGAAGTGGCAGCAGGCGTTCGACCGCCTCTTCAACTGCCGCGCCCTGGGATTTGTGCTGCCCACCTCGGGCAGCACGCTCATCAACGATTCACTGATCAGCGACTAAAACGACCCATGAGTTTCGCGATCTACTTTCCCCACAAGACCGGTGCCAACCTCCAGCACTTCCACGAGGCGGCCCTGAGCGATCTGCTCGATGACGTTTCGCCGGAGTGGATGCACTTCGAGCGCGGCCCCGACAACCTGCCGGGCGTCGCCGCCCATTGGCTCAAGCGACCGATCCTGCACGAAGATTTTGACTGGACACGGATCGGGCCTTCGGGCGCACCGCGCTTCTTCCTGGGTCTCGGTGACGGCTGGTCGCCGGCGTCGTTCGCGCGGGCGCACCAGCAGCTCGGCAAGGATCTGACCTTCGCCGACGGCCACGCCTGGCACGTGCCGCTGGCCCGGCAGTTGCCCTCGGTGCTGCAGCTCGACGAGGGCGGCCGCTGGCAGGGCAAGATCGCACCGGCCTACCAGTCCTTCTGGGATCAATCCTGGGAGGCCTTGCGCTGGTTTTCGCCGGATGCAGAGGGCATGTGCTCGATCGACTACCAGGCCGGCGCCGACTTCGTCTCGCTGGCCCTGAGCGTCAACTACCGGGTCAACCGCGACATCGTCAGCCGGCTGGGCCTGATCCGCAGCGATCTGCTGTTCCGCGTGGTGGAAGTCGTCACGCAATACAAGGAGCTTTTGGGGGCGGGCGTCGGCGACGGTGAAAAAAAAACGGACCCGCCTGGCTGACGCATCTTCGCTGGCGCAAGGGCCTGATGCCGCCGAGCTACTGCCCGACCGTGGCCGACCTGGTGCTTTTGAACCGCTGAACCGCTGATCTTTTCACCGCTCGAGTCCGATGGCCGACAACACCGTTATCGTGACGCTTTCGCTCGAGGATGCGGAGACGGTCCGCACCTGGCAGCGCCAGAAGGCGAGCATCGGCGAAGTCGAGAAGGGGTTTCGCGCCGCGAAAAAGGCTGCCGACGATTCGTTTCGCGCGCAGGGGAGCGGTTGGGCAAAGTTAACCGGCGCTTTGTCGGAGGTCGCGAAAAAAGCGCGCGAGAGCCAGACGGCCTGGGGAAAGGGGCTTGCCGAGCTCGGCAAGCAGCGAGCAGCGGCAGTTCAAGCGGCCGACGAGGAAAAGAAAGCGCTCGAGGCCGTGACAGCGGCCGCTGAAGAGAAGCGTGAGGCGGAAGAGGCGGCGGCCGAGGCGGCACAAAAGGCGGCGGACGAGGCGAAGGCCGCCCATGACAAAGAACGCGACGCCGTGCGTTCCGTGATCGCCAACTGGGTCTCGGTGGGCGGTGCCATCCGCGCGGCCGTGGGCCTCGTGAACGATTACTTCGACGCGATTGAAGAGGTCAAGCAGTCGCAAGCCGAGGTGACGTTCGAGCTCGACGCCCGCTTCCGCGAGTTTGCCGCGCAGGCCGGGGTGGGCGACCAAGAGCGCGAGCTCGCCCAGAAACGTCTGACGGCGATCGCCGTGCGCCAGGCCGTGCCGATCGGCCGTGTCAAGGAAGCGGCTGAGCAGCTTGTCTCCAGCGGCTACACCTTCGAGCAGGTGACCCAGGAGGGCGGCGTTACCGAATCGATGATCGCCGCGATGCAGGCGGCGGCCGAGAAGGGGCAGCGTGTTACGCCCCGCGAGCTGGTCGCCTCGGCGACGCGGTTTTTGCTGGCGCAGGGCGGCGCCGAGCGGGGAGAGCAGGCCCAACTTCCCGAAGAGGTGCGGGCCGAGCTGCTCTCGACCGACAAATTCAGCGCGTTGATGCAGGACGTGCACGCGCTCTATACGAAGGCCAACCTGCAGATCGAACACCTGACCGCCTTCGCCGAGGCAGCGCCGGCGATGGCCCGCGCGGGAATCGACCCGCGCACGCAGCTCGCGCTGGCGGCCCAGTCCGTCGAGGTCCTCGACGCCGACACGGCGGCCACCTCGCTGCGAAACGTGATCTCGCGCATGCGGACCGCCGGAGAAAGCAAGGAGAAGACGGAGGCCCTGGCCTCGATTGGTCTCAAACCAGAAGACATCGACATGGAGGGGGAGACCGTCGATGAAGCCTTCGCCCGCTTCCGCGACGCGCTTGCCGCAGCGAGCCCGGTGCAACAAGACATCGTGCTCAAAAAGGTCTTCGAGGAGAAGGGCGCACAAGGCGCCTCGGTCTGGATTCAGCAGGCCGACCAGCTCGATATGTTCCGCCGGATGGCGGCGGACCACTCCGGTTTCGAGAAGGCGCACTCGCAGGTGACAGCCGGGCCCGCGGCCGCTAAGGAGCGCCTCGAAACGGACGTCCAGGCGCAGCGCTTCGGCGGCGAAGGGGCCGAGGATGAACTGACTGCCCTGGCGATCCAGGCCGAACGTCCCGACTGGCGCGGATGGGTTGCCGTCCAAGCCTATCGAATGGGGCGAAGGTTCCAGCTTTCGCAGGACACGGCCCTCCGCATGGCGGTTCCAGAGACTCCGGAGGGCATGTCTCGCCTGGAGGCGCAGCGCGATTTTGCGCAACGGGTGCAACAGAGAGTCGAAGCCGCCAAGGCTCCCGCTCCGGCCCAGCAGGCCCCGCCGGTTGGCATGGGCAGCGCCGAGCCCGGTCCGATGGTCGAGTTCCTCTCGGAGCGGGGCCAAGCATCGACCGCCGACGAGGCCGGCGAGATGACCAGCGAGGAGCGGCAAGCCTTCTATGGGAAGCGCGCCAAGGAGTGGGCCGAGGCGGAAGCGGCGCAGGCCAAGACGAAGGAAGACGCCAAGCTCGATAAGAAGGCCGCGGCCGACGCGGCCAAGCAGGATCGCGCCCAGAAAGCCGGCGTAAAAAAACTCGCCGGCGACCAAAAGCGGCTCCAGCGCAAAGCGGACGCCGCAGGGAAGGCGGCCGAGACGCAGCAGGGCTATGCGGAAGACGACCAGCGACGTGTCGACGAGATCAAGCGGCGAATCACGTTCAAAGAGAGCCAGCAGCGCCAGCCCGCCGGCGGAAAGAAGACCGGACCCACCGCCAAGCAGAAGGCAGCGGCCAATGAGGAGATTCGCCGACTGCGTCTGCAGCTCGCCGACGCCGAGCGGGAGAAGGCGGAGCACGAGAAGGCAGCCAACGCCAAGATGGACGAGCAGACGAAGGTCCTGCAGGACATGCGAACCCTGCTGGCTCAGTTCGTCGGCGCCCGTCTCGTGCCCACCGCCGTGCCCCGCGTGCCGCAACGCGCGCCCGCGCAGATCGGGGGCAACTGATGGCCATCAATTTCAACGGCACGCCGCTCAAGTGCCTGCACACCTTCCCGCGGGGATCGGCTCCGGAGCTGCACGTCCAGCGCACGCAGTTCGCCGGCGTGGTCGGCGTCTCGCAGATCGTGCTGGGCGTGGGTGGCCGCGAGCTGAGTTTCGAGGTCTGGCTCACGGACGCCAGCTTCGTCACCGCGGCCTCGGTCGACAATTACCGGCAGACGCTCGACGGCCTGATTGGCGCCGGCGGCACGCTGCAGATCACGGGCAACGCCCCGGCCACGTTCGGCGACTGCACCTTCGTCGGCTTCGAGCCGACCGGTTCAGTGCTGCCCGTGCTCGGCGTCGGGATGCCGGTGGGAACCTTCTGGCAGGCCGGCACGCTCAAATTCTTCCAACTCACGCCGGATTAGCAGCGTGCCGACTCGCCCCGCCACACCCACAATTGTCACGGTCAACGGCGCCCAGCAGCCGTTCATGCGGGCGATCTCCGTGCACCGGGCGACGGGCGGCGCGGCGCGCGACGAGGCCACGATCGAAGTCGACCTGTCGGCGCGGGGCACGGGCCAGCAGTGGATCCAGAATTTCGCCATGAACGGGCAAACCGGCGGCGACGTGCAGGTCTGGGCTTACCCCGGCGGCACGCCGCAGCTTTTGCACGCCGGCACGCTGGTCGTGCCCTCGATCAAGATCGGCGAGAACGAAGAGCGGTTTCACGTGACCAGCCGCGTCGAGCCCTGGATGTTCGGCGCGGTGATGGACGGCGTCTATTGCTGGGAGCCCCTCAGCGGCCAGCTCGTGACAATCCTGGACGAGTGCGTCTTCAACCCGGAGATCGACGGCCAGGTCTTGCCCAATCAATCGGCCATTGGCTGGCTGTTTGGGCAGGCGCCCGTCTTTCTCGATCCGGAAAGCGCCCGCACGGCGGCGGCCGTGGCCCTGCAGGGCAATGCGCCGATCTACTGGACGCTGGGCAGCGCGCTGGCTTATCTCTGCTGGGCGCTGAATCCGGCGCAGACCTACCTCAACAATCCCAGCACGCTCTCCTTCGACCTGCTGCCGCCGTGGCCCCTGCAAAACTTCCAGGTCACACGCGGCAAGTTTTTGAGCGACTATCTCGACGACATCCTGCCCCGCTTTGGCCTGGGCTGGTACCTCGATCTCTCCAGCGGCACGCCCACGATCGCCTTTTTCGTACGGGGCACCGGCGTGAGCAACTCCGTCTACCTGGGGCCGCCCGGCTCCTTTTACGCCGGCGACAACCTGGTCGGCGCGGACGTCCATTTCGACGTGGGCAACGTCCGCAATCAGGCGGTCGTCTTCGGCGACTGGTACTACGTGGAAGCCAGCTTCATCCTCTACCGGGCCTGGAAAACGGGTCTCGACAACACGGCCGAGGCGAATCTCACCAAGGGCACGACGGCCTACGAATCGAACCCTGATTACCAGCGGGCCTGGCGGGACTGGGTCGGCAACGAGGCCGGGGATTACAACGGGCTCAGGCCCGAGATCACGGCGCCCTATAACCTGGCCGGCCTGTTCAATGCCGCCACCACGCCCCGCCGGCGGCGCTTTTTGCCGACCATCACGCTGGGCTCCGATCAGGCTCCCAAAGGGGAGACGGGCGGCGTCACCGTCGAGTGGTCGGTCGACAGCGGCGCAACCTGGCGGCCGTTGCGAACGCTGGAGGATCCGACCTGCGTGGTGCTCGAGCGCGAGATGGGCATCCGCTTCGATGGCCTGGTGCCGCCGGCGGAACTGCGACGGGCCGGCACGAAGGCCCGCGTGCGCGTGACGGCCACGGTCCGCTCCGACGTTCGCCTGGGCAACGTGCAGGGGCCGTACCCGACCAGCCCGCTGGGCGGCATCGCCCCGTTCCAGCTCGACGAGAGCGAAAAATTCCACTGGCGCGTCGTGCACCCGACGTCGATCTATTACGCCGGCGTGCTCAACGGCAGCTATCCCTCCAACCGGGCCGACGACACGCTGGCCCTGGCCGCCTACACGGCCTTCTTACAGGCCGTGTTCGATATTGCCGATGCGCAGGGCAGGGTCGAAATCGAGGGGCTCGACACCACGGGGCAGGCCGGCCAATACGATCTGGGCCAGCTATTGGCCAGCATCAACGGGCGGCAGATCGACTTCAACGCCCAATCGTTCGGCAGCGGCGAGGCGCGTTTCCCGCAGATCGTGGGCATCACTTACGACTGCCAGCGGCAGCGCTGCACCTTGCACCTCGAGACTTACCGCGATCCGGGCCGCTTCACCGAGTGGGACGCCGCCCGCACGCAGCAGCGGATCGCCCTGGTGGAGAAGAAACAGCGCCGCAGCAAAAAGGAACACTGGGCCGGCAAGGGCGGCGGATTTTAGAAGTTTTAGAGTTTTTCAGAGTTTCGAGATCTACATGGGAGAAGCGGCGAGACCACGATCGGCGGGCGGCCAATACTCGGCGCTCCCGCTGCGCCGCTACAAGCTCAACGCGACGCTCTCCGCCGGCGGCAGCGCGGCGGCATACTTTTGCGTGTGGGACTCGACCAGCTCCGCCTACGTCGCGCTCGATGGCGGCGGCGGCCGCGCGACGGACAGCTTCACGCTCTATAGCGCCTTCAATGCCACGGGCAGTTCCGGCGATCAGGGGTACTGCGCCTACTTCCCCGATCGCCAGGTCTGGGAGGTCGTCGCCAGCGCGGGCGGCGCGCAGATCGCGATCGGCACGCTGAGCGGCAGTTTGTCGGCCGGCGGCAGCGTCGGGTTTGCCTTCGCCGTCGGCGGCACGGGCAGCGACACCTGTTACGACATGCTGCTCTGCTCGGGCGACTCGCTCGCCTCCGGCTCGGCGGTGGTCGTCGCCAAGATCGCGAACAAATGGTACGTCATCCAGGCCACCTGCCCGTGCTCTTGATATGTCGCTTCCTCCGTACCGCTGGCCGGTCGCCGGGAAAACAAAGGGCCGCTACTATTGCTGCGGCTGCAATCTCTGCTGGCCGAACGGATTCCCCCGCGACAGCACCTTGAGTGTCACCCTCTCCGGGTTCACGACGCTGACTCAGGACTGTCCCTATTCCTGCCAGTGTTACGGCGGCACGCCCCCCGACTTTTACACGGCCACCGGCCATCTCTCCAGCCTGATCGACTACACGCCGCTCAACGCGACGTTCGTCGCGCCTTATTCGACGTCCGTCCCCGTCTGCCCAGTGACTCCTGCGCCCTGCACCTGGCAAGCACAGTTGGACGTCAATGTCCCCTGGACGCTCACCTGCGACCATCCTTGCGGAGCGGACGAGCAGATTTGCATCAACGGCCCGTGCGCGACCGTCAACGACCCCGTGCAAATCGTCGTTTGCGGCAGTGTCGTGCCCGGCCCGAATTGCACCTTCATTTACAACGGCAAGATTTCGTTGACTGCCCTCGGTTCGGGCGGACCGCCGGCTACAGGCGAGGGGGCGATCGGCCTCGTCGCCGTATCGAAGACGGTCACCAAGTGCTCGCCGCAAACCTTAATGGCAACTTTTTCGGCTTCGCTGTTTGGCTTCGGGGGCACGTGCTCGCCGACCAGCACGTCGGCCACCATCACCGCCCAGTTTGATTTCAGCGCCTGAAGATGAGCAACTGCGTTTTCCCCTCGGAGGGCGACCCTCGCGTCTGCACGGCCTGCGGCCGGTCGGTGAGCGGGTTTCCCACCGGCCCGCTCTACGCGCCCTGCGCGTCCGGCTCGCCGGGCGTCCCGTCGCCGGCGGCACCGCATGCGGGGCCAGGCCGCGAGCTTACCGGGATCATTCACGACGCGCAGCTTGGCTGGGGCTCGTGTTTCGTATGCGAGGATCGCGCGCGGCAAATGAACGAGTGGGGCATTGAGGGCTGCCTGTCGCGCGTGGAGGAAATCTCCGCTTGGCTGCGGCACTCCTGGCGTGAACTCGAATGGCGAGACAGGCTGCGCGCGGCCATTCACCTGGCGGGTCTGCTCGATTGGCGGCGGCCCATCGAAAGCCTGGTGGAGCTGGCGATCGAGCGAGCCCGTCGCAAAACGCTCAGCGTGTTCGTGCTCGGCCATCAGGAGACCGTGCTGGGCCAGGTTCGCGCCGCCCGGCATCTGCGCACGGTCTTTCTCCCCGACATCGATGCCAATTGTCGGCTGGCGGAAAGCCGCGTCTTCCTCGCCGGCGGTCCCTTCGACGCGCCGCCCGACAGCGCCTACCTCGGCCTGGCCACTGCCAGTTGGCAGCGCAAATACGGCCCGCACGAGGAATGGAACGGTCGCAAGTGGCCTCATTGCCTGCCCCTCGAGCGGCTCGATTTGCTGGAGCTCCAAGAGAACGTCGTCTGGTGCGCGGCGATCACCGACGACGAGGATTGGGCCTTCGATCTGGATCACCTCTTCCCCGGCTGCGACGCCCTCGTCGACGAGCTGATCGACAGGTTCGGCCTGGCGCACAAGCACGAGCTCGGCCCGCTGGCGAACAATTTCGTCGCCCACCGGGACGTCACGCTCGATCACGCCCGCTGGATGCGCAGCGCGATTCGCTACCTCGACGCCCGCTATGGCGAGGCCTGGCCCATCTCGGGCGAAAGGCATCCCTGCTTCGCCGATCGGCTGCCGGCCTTCGCCTGCGAATGTGCCAGCATCCTATATTTTGCTAACCGTCCCGACCTCGAACTGCGACAGATTCCGCCGCCTCCATGAAAGCCCTTGTCATTCCTTCAAATCGAGAGGAGCAGCTCGATGGTTTCTTGCGGGCCTGGGAAGAGAGCGGACAGGCCGACTGGGACGTCGTCGTTCTCTCCGAAGACTCCGACGAGAAGCGCATGCGGCCGCGGTGCCCGTGGCCGCTGCACCATTCCAGTCATGCCGAGGTGCGCGACCGTCTCCGGCAAGACGCCTGGATCATCAGCCGCGGGGACTCGGCGCGTCGGTGCTTTGGTTTCCTGGTCGCCGCGGACCTGGGAGCCGAATGGGTCCTGACGCTCGACGACGACTGCCGGCCATTGCCCGAGTCCGGGCCGATCTGTCAGGCGCACCTCGACGCGATTGGGTCGCACCTGGTTTGCCAACCGACGGCTGGCTGCCGCACGCGCGGACTGCCGTATCGCGATCGCGGCTATGTGTGGCCGATGCTCAACATGGGCCTTTGGACGAATGTCCCCGATCTGGACGCGCCGCAATCGCTCGTGCAACCGCAGTCGTCTTTTATGCCGCCGGCGGGCTCACGGCTGGCTAATCCTCAGTGCCGGTACCCGCTCTGCGGGATGAATCTTTTCTTTCACGTCGACCTTTTGCCGGCGCTCTACTTTCCGCTCATGGGCGAAGGGCAGCTCTACCGCCGGTTCGACGACATCTGGGCCGGCTGGGGATTCCAGAAGCTGGCCGAACACTGTCGGGTGGCCTGGTCCTTCGGCGAGCCGTGGATCGAGCACCAGCGGGCAAGCGATCCCTTCCGCAACCTCGTCGCCGAGGCGCCCGGCATCGCTCGAAACGAGACGATGTGGCGCGAGCTGAACGAGATCCGGCTCGCGTCGAGCACGCTCATCGGCGCGGCCGCCGATCTGGCCGAGGGGCTGCGGAGTGGAAAAGGCTATCTCGCGGCCTGGGGCCGCGCTCTTCAGTGCTGGCTCAGGCATGCGAGCCGCAGCCCCGTCCTGGGTGAACCATGCGCGAAGTCACCAAATTCAACCTGATCTACCACCTTTACCCGGTCGACACGCGCTCCGTCACGCGGCTGGACCTGGTCTGGCGGTGGCACGCCTCGCAACTGCTCGATCGACTGCACCTGTTCAGCGGCCGGCGCATCGTCGCCGTGGCCCTCGATCACCAGACCGTGCCGCTGGAGCGGGTCGCGGAAGTTTTTGGAGATCGGGTCGAGCTGGTGCCATTTCAGAACGATCCCAAGCTGGGCGAAGTGGCCACGCTCGTGCCGCTCTTGGAGCGGGTCGAGTCGACCGACCCCGGCGAGGCCAGCTTCTATGCCCACTCCAAAGGCGTCAGCCGCAGGGGCGACGAGCTGGCGCAGGTGCTCTGCTGGGCCGACTGCCTCTACCACCACCTGCTCGATTTCCCCACGCCGCGGGCCTGGCTCGACGTCTGCGCCATGTACGGCGTCGGCTTCTCCTGCGATCCCTTGTTTCGCTACCCGGGCACCTTCTGGTGGTTCAACCACGCCCGGCTCTTCGGCGGCGATCGTTGGCGGCGTCCCCGCAACGTGGTCACCGCCGACGGCGACCGCTGGGCGGCCGAATCGTTCCCGGAGTTGTGTTTCCCCCGCGGCGGCTACCTGCGCAAACTGGTGCCGCTGTCGCCTTACCCGGTCTACCCGGGCCGGCTCTACGCCGCGGAGGTCTGGCACCCCTCCGCTTCGCGCGAAGCGGCCGAGTGCAGCCGCCGGGCGCGGGCCCGCTGGCAACGCGTGGCCGAGCGCGTTTCACCGGGCCTGCGAGCGCAGCAGAGTCTCCAGGACTGAGGGCTCCAGGCGGAAGTTTTTGCGCTCTTCTTCCTCGCGCTGCTCCGCCTGTTTGCCGGCCGTGAAGGCACGGCCCAAAACGCGGCGCAGCTCGACGATCGAGATCGTGACCGTGCCCTCTTTCCGCAGGGCCGGCGTGCGGCCGGAAAGCCAGTCGAGATAGTGCTCGGCGTTCATGCCGAAAGCCTACCTTTTGCGCGGTGGACTGTAGCGCGCTACAGTCCGCGCGAGAAGTGCGCTACGGAAATTTTCAGCCAGTCGGCAACTTCGTTGCAGGCCGGCAGTTACGTTGCGGCCCTTTTGCTAGCACCGGCGGAGCGACCGGCCCGGCAGCGCGAAAATCGCTGCCAAATTGGCCGTGCTCTTCGGAGAGGGCGGCCGATGTTAAGAGCATGAGCTTTGCCAATTTTTTCGGCCGCCTCAACGGGGACGGGGAGGGGCCTGCGATCGCGGTCGTCGACGAGCCCCCGGCGGGCGTCGAGCTGGCCTGCGTGGCGCCGCATCCCGAGCCCCAGCGGCGGGAAAAATATCTGCGGCTGCACGAGTACGAGAAGCACATCGCCGCGGCCCGGCTCTCCTGGGCCACGACGGGGCGCTGGCTGTGGAAAATCCACCGGGAGAAGCTCTACCTGCTCACCGACGAGAGTTTTGAAGCCTACGTCGAACGGCGCTGGCGGATGAAGGGCCGGCAGGGCTGGCGCTATGTGCGCGCCGCCACGGTCTATGCCAGCGTTCGCTCGCTCGTGGGCGACGGCTTCAGCATGAATGCCGCCGTCGAGCTGTCGCGGATCAAGGATCTCGGGCTGCGGCAGGCGATCCTGAGCGAAGCGATCGAGGCGGCCGGCAACGCGTCGCCGACTGAGAAAGACATCCGGGAAGCGATCGCCCGGCGGCGTCCGGTCAAGCAGCGTGCCAGGTCGAAGCCGCGCTGGAAAACCGAAAAGCTGCGCATGCCAATGGGCAGCGGCGTCGTCAAGCTGAAGGCCGGCGCCGATCTGCGGGCCTTCCTGGAACAGTGGCTGGCAAAATTGAAATTAACCCCCCCGTCCGTCCCGGACGCCTCCTCCTAGCAAAGCATCCTGAAGCGAGTCAGGGACGGCGGGTACGACCGGCCGGCGCGGGGCGGACCCCAGTCCCCGCGCCGGCTTTTTTTTCGCTCCTCGAACCAACGGGGAAAAAGAGCCTCTTTTCGCGTATCATGCGCGAGGGGGCGCCACTTTGCGGGAGAAAGCACCATGCCGACGGTAACGACCGATCAGGGCCAGTTGAGGCCGGCCCAGTTCGAGGGCAACTGCCGGGTGTGCGGCGGCAGCATCTTGGTGGGCCAGATGATCTATTTCTCGCGGCGACTGGGGTCGGGACACCAGCGGTGCGTCGACCCCGGCGAGCCGGCCCCCGCCGCCGACCGCGAGCGCGCGCCGCGCGCGACGACGGACGCGGCGCCGCGCGACGACCGCTGGCTGTTCGACGACGGCACGCCTGCGCCGACGCCGCCGCGCGACGGCATCGAAAGCGGCGTCGAACGCGCGCCCGCGCGCGCGACGGCGGTGGGGGCGGCGGCGCGCGACGCGGCGCGATCGGTGGGCGATCAAATCCGCCAGGCAGCGTCCCGCGAAGAGGCGAAACGCGAGGTCGTCGAGGCTTTTGAAGCCCTGGCCGCCTCGCTGCGGCGATTGCTGCTCGGCTAGGCTCAGAGCAGGCCGAGCAGCTCGTCGGCCGAGAGGTGCAGCGCGCGGCAGAGGGCCACAATCGTGGACGCCGGCGGGTCGGTGCGGCGGCCCGTTTCCAGAAACGAGATCGTCGACCAGCTCAAGCCGGCGTGCCGGGCCAGTTCCTCCTGCGTCCAGCCCGCCTCCGCCCGCGCCTGCTTGAGTCGGCTGCCGAGGGTTTGCTGCTTTGCTTTCGCCATCGCCTTCCGCTCGCTAGGCTTTCCCACTGTTGGCCATAACCGGTCTCGATGGACAAGCTTCGTTGATCGCCATTTGCGCCGTGACGGTTAGGTACTCGCGCCAAGTCCACGGCTTCGCGGCACCGCCGGTGGGGAATTCCGCGTTTTTCTCCGCGGCGATTCGTTTGGCCACGGCGACCTGTTCATCGTTCAGGAAGATTTCTAATCGGACTCGCTTTGCCATGTCCAACTCCGGCGTCAGGCTGCCCGTCGTCAAACCCCGCTTGGGCTCGTGTACCCGCTGGCCGCGTGCCGTGCCTCAGTCCGGGTCTTCGGCGGTGACTACCGCTTACTGGCCGCGCCTCAGTCCGTTGGCCGCTCGCTCAAGGCTCTTCCCGGCCTGTGCGGGGCTTGACGACGGGCAGGTTTTCAAAGATCACTCGCAATGGCCGTATCTTACAGGTGTCTATATCAGACTGTCAATATGCGGAGCGCGAAAAAATTTCAGGGCAGGGGGCCGGCAAGCGATTTCTTGCGGGCCCGGTAGCGTCGATGGCGGGCGGTCGCCAGGTCGGCTCGGCGGATGACGCGGCAATCTCCCGGGCAGCTCAGGGCCCGGGCCGACGGCCCGGGGCCCGGTTCGAACGGCTTCCCGCAGACGAGGCAGTTTCGCATCTAGTTGCTCAAGAGGGCGTGAAGCCAGGCGGGCAGGGTGCTCGGCTTCTTGCGGGACGGCTGTTTGACGCGGGGTTCGGCTCGGCGATCGCCGGCCGGCTTGCGGGCCCGCGGCCTGCTCGGTTTCGCAGGCCCTTTGGCGCCGCCCCCCTGCTCTGCCAGGCGAAATAAGGCCCAAACAGCCTCCGAATCGACCGTGATCTGCAAAGTGAACCGGCCGTCGCCCTGGTCCTGCACGCCGGTTAAGGCGATCAAGGGCCGTTTCGCCGGCTGGGGCACATCGGGCTTGGCGAGGGGCACTATGGTCATGGAAAAGCATACCCGACGCCCCGCCCCGTTCCGGTCGTGCCGGTTGTTCCGGCTGGGGGTGGTCGGCCTTCGCGGAGGCCCTGTTTTTCCCGTGTTTGTGCGTAAACTTTTTGACCATAAAGTTCACGCCGGCCGGCCTCCGCGGTGTAAATATACACATGAAGGTCATCGGCTACGTCCGCGTCAGCACCGAAGAGCAAGCCAACGAGGGGCAGAGCCTCGGCAACCAGCGTTCGAAGCTGAGCCAGTACGCGACTCTTTACGACATCGAGCTGGTCGACGTCGTCGAAGATGCCGGGGTCTCCGCGAAGTCCCTCGATAGGCCCGGCCTCCGTCGCGCGCTGGCGCGAATCCGCGGCGGGGAGGCTGAGGGCCTGCTGATCGCGAAGCTCGATCGATTGACCCGCCATGTGGCCGACTGGAATTCGCTCATTGAGGGCTATTTCAGCGAGCGGGCCGGAAAAAGATTGTTCAGCGTCGCCGACGCGATCGACACGCGTACCGCGGCGGGCCGGATGGTCTTGAATATGCTCGTAACCGTGGCCCAGTGGGAGCGCGAGATCATCGCCGAGCGCACGCGGGAGGCGCTGCAACATAAGATTACCAAGGGAGAGCGGCTGGGTCGCACGCGCTACGGGTATCAGTTGGTACAGATCGGCCAGACTCCGAAGGGCAAACCGATCTATCAAGAGGCTGAGGACCCGAGGCAACAAGCGGGCCTACGCCGTATGCGCGAGCTTCGCGACGCCGGCCTTCCCTTCCGCGCGATCGGCGCCAAGCTGGGAGAGGAGGGATTTGCGACCAAGGACGGCAAGCCCTGGCAGGCTGCGACAATCAAAAATATTCTCGGCCGGCGAGGCTAAACGAATGGGATCACGACGTCGACTCCGCAACCAAGCACGCCACCCCAACCTTATGCGCGAATCAAACCACCGCTCGATTCTCGGCCCGACCGGCGCGCCGACGCAGATCAATTTCCACCCGCTGGCCTTCCCTGGCCCGTGGCAGCACCCCATCGTCTTCAATCAACTGCCCGTCCAGCCCGACGGAACGGTGCCCATGGCCGTCGTCGGCGGCGCCACGCGGCTGGAGACGATCGCCTCGCGCCTGCTGGCGGCGATGCTGCGGCAGTCGGGATCGGAAGCGCCGAACCAGCCGGGGCGCCCCTTCTCCCTGTTTGATGATCAGGCTGCCCGCAAACGGATCGTCGGCCGCGCCGTGGCCCTGGCCGCCGACCTGCTCGTCGAGGCCTCGAGCTTCCAGCCCCCTGCCGATGAGCCGGCCGCGCCGCCGCAGATCGGCGACGAAGAGAACCCGATCGGCGACGCCTGAACGCGTCGCTTCAATCCTCTGAGGTTTCGGCCACGGGATCGAGGCCGGCGTTTTGGAGGCGCCCGTTTGCCTTCGCGAGCAGATCGGAAAGCGTTCCGCAGCGATTCAACAACTGCGAGTTCAACTTTCGGGCTGCGTCATGTCCGCGCAGTGCGGCGGCTAGCTGGTCGCGCAGAACCTTGATCGTCGCGGCCGCCGCCGTGCCGTCGCCATTACGAATCGCCGAATCGAGCTCCGCGTTTTTCTCCAGGGCTCGGTCGACGAGCTCCTTCCAGTCGCGCAGATCCTTTTCCGCCGCTGCGAGCTGCGCTTCCAGCTCCGCCTTTTCATCGAGCGCGTTGGCGAGATCAAACCGGGCCGCATCCTCTCTTGTTTGCGCGGCTCCCTCGGCGTCCGACAGCCGGGCGATCTCTTCGCGCATTTCGGCAATCCGCTTCTCGGCGGGCGAGCGGTGGGCCATCAGTGCCGCGATCGTCACAACGGCGACGAGACCCGCCGCGAAACCGCCGAGCAAAAAGAGAACCCGGGCCACGGCCACCTCCGAAAAAGCAGCACGGCCCCACGTGGCTCTGGCCGGGCAAGCCGATCGCCACGCGGGGCCGCGTGTTTTTGAGGACGAACGTCGGTTTCAAGGGCTTGCCCGGCCGAAACGGCAACATACCGCCTGCGAGGGACGAGGTCAAAAATTACGGCGGAACGGCGCGAAAACTCAGCGCCATCATAATCCGCGTGTCCGGGGTTCGAGTCCCTGCGCCGCTACTCGATTCGTTCCCGCCCCCGCCTTCACTTAGAGCCTATCCGAGAAGCGGCGGGCAGGCGCCCGCATACAAGGCCAGCTCTCGGATAGGCTCTTCAACTTTGTTGTTGCAGATAGCCGATACCGCCATTAAGCTAATTGCCTAAACCCCAAAGGGAGGGGAGTGGAGGCAATGGCTCAGGTATTTCAGATTCGTGACGGTGGCCGGTCGGTCGGCTCGTTCTCGGGTGACGAGATCAGGCGACTCACGGGAGAGGGCACTCTTCACGCGGGCATGCAGATCCGCCGTTTGCCCAACGTCCCCTGGGGGCCCTTGTCGAACGTCAAGGGCCTGCGACTCAACGCGGGGCCAGGTTTGCGCTCTCCGATCCCACGCATGCCACAATCCGACGCGCTCGTGTCGGCGGAAGCCGCCGACCCGTACGTCGTGGCGACCTTAGTGGAGGACATCGATGCTCCCAAAGTCCGGCGACTTTTAGTTCTCGGGCCTTGTCATCGCGGCGGTCGCGACAGCAATTGTGCTGCTCGTTTGCGCGGCCGTTCAAAGGCGACGGCAAGCGCTCCTGCAACAGGAGACGGCACGTCTGGCGGCGGTCTTCAAGAACGAGAAGGAAAGGCTGCAAGGTGATCGAAGCCGAACGGCAAGTCGCTATCAAAGCACTCGAGGCTGACAGCGCCGCATCAGAAGAGCGAGCCAAGCGTCGGATCTGAAAGTCAGCCAGGAATCCGGCGAGAAGCGGGCAGAGTATGAAGCGGAAGAGCGGGGGGGTTGACGGACCACGCCGTGAACAGTTCGTTCGCAGGCAGGCGGAGGTTGACCAGAAACGCTTGCAGGTCGCGCAGATCGATGAGAAGCTCGCCGAAGCCGAGAAGTCCCAGTCGTTACTTACCAACCTACGGCTACGGTACCAACTCCTTCGTGACGCCCAGACAAAAGAAGTCGACGAGGCGCGTGCCGCAGTGCAAGCCGCGAAGCGCTAGCTATAGCTAGCCTTAAGTCGAGAGGAACCGGTTGGAACAAGCGCTTACAACCCCTCCTTGGCCATTGTCGGGGTAATTCGATGAGTGATCATTTTGCCGATTTACCTGATAACGCTCGAGTTCCGGAAGAACCGCCGAACCATTCAGCCTACCCGCCTGACGTTCCCCACGTGCCCCCCTTGTCGCTGCAACACGACGCCGAACTTCCGAAAATCAAGGTTTTCGTTTCGTCGCCGGGCGACGTCGGTGAGGAACGTCGGGCGGCAGGACGAATCATCAATCGGTTAGCGGATCACTACCGGGCCGTTTGTTCGATTGAGCCTTACTTCTGGGAATACGCGAAGATCACCTCGCATTTTGACTTCCAAACGCAGATTCCGCGGATGGAGGACTTTGACGTTTGCGTGTGCATCCTATGGTCGCGTTTGGGAACCCCGCTCACCGTGGAAGGCACTCTTTATCAATCGGGTACTGAATACGAAATCAAGCAGTCGAAGTTAAGCTTCGAGCGTCTGCGGAAACCATTGCTTTTCGTCTACCGACGGAAGTCGGCACCCGACTTTGATTCGGGCCCCGAGCCAAAGCGGAGTGAGGCACGCGAGCAGTACCAAAAACTGCAACGATTCTTTGCTGACCACTTCCAAGGCGGGACGACAGGCTGTTTGCGCGCCAGCCACTCTTATGAGAGCCGTGCAGAGTTTGAAGACAAGTTCGGTCACCAGCTCCAAGAGATTATCCATGCCCGGCTAGCCGAGGAAAGGAAGGCGGCCGTGCGTTGGGACCGCGGGTCGCCATTCCGGGGACTGCAGTCGTTCAACTACGAAGACAGCGCCGTGTTTTGTGGCCGCAATGCGGATGTTTACCGCATCACCGAGAAGCTGCTAAAGCAGTACGCGGCGAAGCGGGGGGTGTTTCTCCTTTTGCTGGGCCCGAGCGGCTGCGGAAAGTCATCGCTGGCGAAAGCGGGAGTTTTGAGCGAACTCTATCACCGGGCCAGCGCTTCCGGTCCGATCAACTTCCGCCATGCGGTGCTCCGTCCAGCACTGGGAGCGACAAATCCGGATCCCATGGCATCGCTAGCGTCGGCCCTGCAGCAGGAAACGGCCCTTCCAGATATCGCGCCCGATGTTCTTGAACAACTTCACCGGGCGCCGGGTAACTCGCAGCAGATTGTCGATGAGGCCCTTCGGCACATCGACGGCTATCCGTCGAACGCGGGCCGGCCGGCCGAGCCCCCGAAGCTGATTTTGATTGTGGACCAGTTGGAGGAGCTATTTACGTATTCCGGAACGACGGATCGGCAACGTGTCGATTTCGCCCGCGCCTTGTTGTCACTGAAGGAAAGCGGCACCACCTGGATCGTGGCCACGCTCCGGCAGGATTTCTACGACGTGTACTGTAAAGTGCCGGAGCTCTTGGCCTTGAAAGGAAGTGACGGCCAATACGATTTGTCGCCACCAGTGGCCGCCGAGATCGAGCAGATCATCTTCGAACCCGCCCGGGCAGCGGGGCTTCGGTACGAGACGCGACCCGACGGCACCGACTTGTTCGACATGATCCGGCAGTCGGCCGCCAGCCGGCCCGGGTCGCTGCCGCTGTTGGAGTTCTGCCTCGAGCAACTCTATCAGAAGATGGAGCAACGCCTTAACAAAGCCGGAACGACGACCGGCTTGAAGGATCTTCTGATCGACGATTACCGGCAGGCGGGCGGCATGGAGGGCATCATAACCAGTCAGGCGGAAAAAGCCTATCAGAGCGTGCCCGACGAATGTCGCAATACGGAAGTGTTGCGGAAACTGCTGCGGATGCTCGTGCATGTGTCGTCTGAAGACGGAGCGGTGACGCGCCGAGTGGCTTCCTTCGAGGAGATAAACTCCGATCCTCGCGTCGCGGCGTTGGCCAAGGCGTTCGACCGCGAGCGGCTTCTAACCGTGAACGGTGACTGCTACGAACTGACGCACGAAGCGGTGCTGAAAAATTGGCAGGAATCGAGAAACTGGCTCGATGCCGAAGGGCCGCTGTTGCGAGCCCGAAGTCGCCTGCAAGCGGTGTACTTCGAACCGTGGAAGGAGGCGATGAACACCGGCGGCAACGCCCGCAAAGCTTACCTGCCCCGCGGACTGCCGCTCGAAGCCGCGCTGGGTGTGCGCAAAGCCGGCTTGCTGGACGAACCGAAGTTCGCCGAACTGCGCGACTACGTCGCCAGATCGCAGCGCTGGCATCGAAACCGCCGGACAGGGGCCTTCTGCGTAATTGGCGTCGTGGCGCTGGTGTTGTTGACGGGGGCCGTCAGTCTCATCGTCACCCAAGGCCGCGCGAAGACGGCCAGCCTCGCCACCGTTCGCCTCCTGCAGGAAACCTCATTGGAACGCCACCGCGCTGACGACGACGGCACGAGCGCCGTGCTGCTGGGCCTCGCCCTCGAGAGGGCGGCGGGCCTGGATCCGGATTTGGAGGAGAACCTGCGAACAGCCATTCGTGTCAGCGAAGGGCGGTTGTTGCCGCTTCAGGCGGTGCTTAAGGCAGAAGGCGAAGTCGCACGGTGCTGCTCCATTTTGCACGACGGGGCGACTGCCGTCGTGGGAACGGACAGCGGGCGAGTTTATTGCATCGACGTCGCCAAAGGCGAATTCTCGCAGCCGTCCACCGGCGCCGATTTCGTGAAGATAGCCGACGGTGACCGCGTCGAATCGATTGCCAGCCATCCTACCCGTCGCGCCTTTGCCGCCGCCACGGCGAAGGGCCTGATCAAGTACGTCGATCTCGATGCGCCGGCCGCCCAGCCACCCGAGATCAAGTACGATGGGCAGCTTCGGTCTCTGGGGTTCATGCCGAATGGAGAGGGGCTGATCGTTGCGGGCAAGCCGGCGAAAGGTCAAGGCGACGCTTCCGGGTTGATGCTGTACGATCGCTTCGATACGGCCGCGGTAACGCGGCGCTTTGGAGTCAAGCACGAGCTTTACGCAGCGGCGGCGTCCCCAGCGTCGAGTTGGCTTGTAGCCGGCGGGGGCGTGCCGCCGCACCACCGGCTGGACGCCTGGAACCTCCGCGCCGGCCCCGACGAGCCGCCGCGCGAAATACAGGCTCCCTCGCGAATCTTCGTGCTCGCGTTTCGTCCGGGCAGCGAGACCGAATTCGTCACGGGCGACGTCAACGGCATGGTGTACTTCTGGGACCTCGCGAGGCAGCCCGGCGACGAGTTCACCGGGCGTGCGATCAAGTACGAAAAACAAGTCCGCCTGACCCGATTCAGCAGAGACGGCCAGCATTTGCTCGTTGGAGGAGAGAGCAAGCTGGCGAGAATCTGGAACGTGGAGGGCTTATCAACCGTCGGGCAAATCCTGCTACACCACGACCAGGTACGCGCGGGCGGAATCGCCGATTCCGTCGACCGGGCGATCACGGTGAGCTTCGCCGGCGACATTCGCATCTGGAAGCTGTCGTCGAGCGCTGAGGAGGAACAGATCCTCCATCATCCGAGTGCCGTGGTGGCAGCGTCGTTCAGCGATGACGGCCGGGAAGTCGCCGCCGGGTTTCCCAGCGGCCTTTCCGGTCCGGGGGGAGGATTCGTCTGGGAGTTGGCAAGCGGCAGACGCGTCAAATTACCGCACGGCGCGGATGTCATGGCGGTTCAGTTTCGACCGCGCCATCCGGGCGAGGTCATCACGTGCGGCAACGATGCGAAGGCCAAGCTGTGGAAATATCGCTTCGCCGAAACGCCGGACGGGCATCAAGACGACGCCCAACTCCTGGCGGAGTTCGACTACGGAGGGGACCTGGTCTACACGGCGGCGTTTGCACCATCTGGCGATCAACTGGTCTACGCCGGAATCGGCGACGGCATCTTCGTTTCGGATTACGATCGACAGCAAAACAAGTGGAAGGCCCGCGCGGTGCTGCACGACGACGACATGCGAACCTACACGTGGGGACTACGGTTCGACAGCGCGTCGGACAAGTTCTTTTCGGATGCCGGTGCAAGTGTTCGCGCTTGGTGCCTGACGGAATCGGGGTTCAAGTTCCAAGACCTCAAGCACGCATCCCTCGTGGAGTCGAAACGGCAGAAACAGCCGCCGGAGGGACTCTTGGCCGACCTATCTCCCGACTCGAATTTCGCCCTGGTCCGCTGGACCGATGGAGACATCGCAATTTTCGATCTGAATCAACCAGAGCCCGTACCGCAGCGTCTGGGCGATCACCCCCATGGAACTGCGCGTGGTTCGGCCGATTGGTGCGACACGAAAGATCTTATCGCCACGGGCGGCTCAGACGGCACCGCCATGCTCTGGACGCGGGAATCCGGCAACTGGCAACCCAAGCAGATCGCCGGGCGGCAAGTCGTCTTTTATCATCCCAGCCCGATTGTCCTGCTAGAATTGGACCCTGCCGGGCATTGGTTGGCCACTGCATGCGAAGACGGCTCCTTGCGTCTCTGGTCAGTCGACAATGGTCTTTGGTCGGGCGCCGGTTGGTATCACAACGGACCGGTCACTCGGATGCAATTCAATACACAAGGAACGCACCTCCTCTCCGCCGGACGGGACGGCACGGTCAAGGTCGTTGGCATGCCGAAGAGGGCGGAAGGCTCGGCCAAATCGCTGCTCGACCAACTCAAGGCCGACGCAGGAGTTGAAGTCAGCATCACGGGCGAAGGCACCTCCGCCACCTACAGTGCCCCGCGAGCAATATCCGAGAGCGAATTCCGACGCCTGCGCGCGTCGAGGAATTAACGCAAACCGCAGCAAGAGTAGCGTTCCATGCCGGTGGTCAACCGACAACCGCTGACTCGCCGGCTGCCAACCGATCGGCCACGTCGGCCATGCCGATCGTGCGAAAGCGGGGTTCGCGGACGAGCATCTCGCGCAGCAGCACCCCCAACGGCTCGGGTAGCCCGTCGGCAAGCCGCTGGGCATCGACGTTGCGGATACGCCCCAGAACCTGAAGCACGTTCTTGCCGACGAAGGCCTGCTGGCCCGTGATCATTTCGTACAAAACGGCGCCCAACGAAAAAACGTCGCTGGCCGCCGTCGGGCGCAAACCCTCGACTTGCTCCGGCGACATGTAGCTGGGGGTGCCGGTGACGCCGCCCGCCTCCAACTCGGTCGTCTCGTCCGGATCGTGTTGCGGCCGGTCGCGTCGCGCCAAGCCGAAATCGAGGATCTTGACCACGCCCTCGTTGGTGAAAAACAGATTCGCCGGCTTCAGGTCGCCGTGAACGACTCCTTGAGCATGCGCCGCCGCCATGCCCAGCGCGACCTGCCGGGTGATGTCGATAGCTTGATTCAGGCCCAGCGACTGCCCCTGCGCGACCAGTTTCGACAAGGGTTTTCCGGAGAGGTATTCCATGGCGATCACCGGCACGCCCTCGGCTTCGTCGACCGAATAGATCGTGCAGACGTGCGGATCGTTCAACGACGCGGCGGCTCTCGCCTCGGCCAGCACGGCGGCGGCCGGCACTGGGCTGTCGGGCTTCATGATCTTGAGTGCGACGGTGCGCTCAAGAGTCGTATCGTGGGCCCGGAACACTCGGGAGAATGCGCCGCTGCCGACCTCTTTTTCAAGGCGATAGTGCGAGACCGTCCGACCAGGCACAAGGGCGTCGGGCGCACTGAGCGTGGCCTGGCCAGGCTGCCAACCCTCGGCGCACAGTCCGCCAGTCTGCAGCGCCTCGAGCACGCGCAGGACCTCGTCGGTACGGCGACCTACGCTCAAATTGTGAACGAGCTGGTACTGCAGCACCCCGTTTGGGTCGATCATAAACAGACCCCGCAGCGCGATCCGTTGCTGCTCCAGGAAGACGCCGTAGGCGCGAGAGACCTGACCGTCGGCGTCGCTGGCCAGCGGGAAGGCGAGGCCGTCGAGCCCGCCTTGAGCGACCGGTGTGGCGATCCAACGCAGATGCGACTCAACGCTATCGCAGCTCACACCGACGATTTCGCAACCTTGCCGGCGAAAGTCTCCGATCCGGGCGCTCAATGCCGTCAATTCGGTCGGGCAAACCAGTGAAAAATCGCGCGGATAAAAGACCAGTACCAGCCATCGTCCGCGAAAGTCGACAAGCGCGACCTCATTCGTTCCCGTGTCGAAGCGGGGAGTACACGGGAGCTGAAAATCAGGGGCGAGGCTGCCCACCGAAACCGTTGCAAAGGCCATCTTAAACAGCATATCGCTGCGCGCGGTGATGGTCGAGCCGGGCGCGAGGCGGGTGGTGGGCTAAAGTTGTGTTGCCGGCTCGAGCGCAAAATCGCCATGCCTTCGCGGCGGGCCTTCGCCTATAATTTCAGCGACGACTCTTACTAGCGATCAGCGGGAGGCGGACGGATGGCGGTAGACCGCGAGAAGCAGATCAAGGAGGCCGAAGAGATTCTGGGCGACGGTGCCGAGCGATTCGGCTTCGCCAAGGGCCTTTATTTTGGTAGGCACCTCAAGCGAAAACTCCTCCGGTATCCTGATCTCACGGCCGATCACGAGGCCAACGATCTCGTCGAGCGCGTGCGGCAGTTTTGCCAGGCCGAGATCGACCCGGTGGCAATCGACCGCGACGCGCGAATTCCCGATCACGTTGTGACGGGGCTGGCTAAGCTCGGCGTGTTGGGGGCGTGCCTGCCGAAGAGCTGCGGCGGGCTCGCGCTGAGCCAGACCTCGTATTGCCGGATCCTGGAGGTGCTCGGCGGCCATTGCGCCAGCACCGCCCTGTTCGTCAACGCGCATCACTCGATCGGACCGCGCGCCCTGGTTTTGTTTGGCACGCGCCCACAACAGGAGCAATGGCTCCCCAAGTTGGCCAGCGGCGAGTGGCTCAGCGCCTTCGCCCTGACGGAACCCGAAGCGGGAAGCGACGCCGCCAACCTGCAAACCAAGGCCACGCCCACTCCCGACGGCAAAGGATATCTGATCAACGGTCAGAAACGCTGGATCACCAACGGTTCGCTGGCGAAAGTGCTGACCCTCATGGCGCGCACGCCAGTCGCCGGCAGCAGCGAGACGAAAATCACGGCCTTTATCGTTACGCCCGACATGCCGGGGTTTGAGGTGGTCGAAGCCCGCATGCCCAAGTGCGGTGTGCGCGGCACGGCGACTTCGCGCCTCGCCTTCCATGACATGTTCGTGCCCAAAGAGAACATCCTGGGGCAACTCGGAAAGGGGCTGCGGGTGGCACTCACCGTGCTCGATTTCGGGCGCACGACGTTCGGGGCGAGTTGCACCGGCGCCGCCAAATTCTGCCTGGCGCGTGCGGCCGGGCACGCCTCAACCCGTGTGCAGTTCGGCGAGAAGATCGGCAACTTCGAGCTGGTCAAAGAGAAGCTCGCCTTCATGCAGGCTGGCACGTTCGCCATGGAATCGGCCACGTATCAGACCGCCGCGCTCATCGATTCCGGCGCCGAAGAATACATGCTCGAGACGGCGATGCTCAAGGTGTTCGCCACGGACGTGCTCTGGCGAATCATCAACGACACGATCCAGATCTTCGGCGGCAAGGCCTATTTCACCGACGAACCTTACGAACGGATGATGCGCGACGCGCGCATCAACATGATCGGCGAGGGGGCCAACGATGTCCTGCGGGCTTTCATTGTCGGCCTCTATGGCTTGCGCGACGTAGGGCTGGAGTTGAAGGGGGTCCTCGACGCCCTGATGAATCCCTTCGGCAATCTCGGCAAACTGGGCGGGTTTGCCTCGCGGCGAATCGGGGGGCTGTTCGAACCGCACAACGTTGAAGTTCGCGCCGCCGCCCTGCAAGACGAGGCCGCGAATTTAGGGAAGCTGATCGCCGCGTTCGGCTCGACGGTCGAGCGGTTGCTGCGGCGGTACCAGGAATCGATCTTCGAGCGGCAGTATCAGCTCGGCCGGATCGCCGACGCCGCCATCGAGCTTTATGTATCGAGCTGCGTGCTCAATCGCCTCGATCGCCTGCTCGGGCAGGATCATTCCGGTACGGACGGGCATGCCGGCGAAGGTGAACGGGCTCGCGACCTGGCAATCGGCCGCTACTACCTTCTCACGGCCGCCCGCCGAGTGCGCTGCAATCTGGCCGATCTATGGGACAACGACGACGACGAAACGACGCGAATCGCCAATTTGGCCTTGACCTGAGCGTCGACTGAGCCAACCTTGGCAGGCGGGGCTCTCGACAACAGGTCGCCGTCGCATTCATCAACCCTCCGCGCTCTTTCTATGCTTGCCGAAGTTGTTTCCATCGGCGATGAACTGGCCAGCGGCCAGCGGCTCGATACGAACAGCCAGTGGCTCAGCCAGCAACTCGGCGACTTGGGTGTGACGGTGCGATACCACACGACCGTCGCCGATGACCTGGAGGCAAACGTTGAGGTCTTCAGGCAAGCGGTCAGCCGGGCCGACGTGGTGTTGGCCACGGGGGGACTTGGCCCCACGGCCGACGACCTGACGCGCGAGGCGCTGGCCAGGATGCTGGGGGTGGAGCTCAAGCTCGACCAGCCGTCGCTCGACTACATCCGCGGCCTGTTTGCTCGCCGCAAACGGGAGATGCCGGAGCGGAACGTGGTGCAGGCCATGTTTCCTGAAGGGAGCCGAGTCATCCCCAATCCGCACGGCACGGCGCCGGGCATCGACGTCACCGTGCCGCCGCCTGCCGGCCGTCCGTCGCGCGTCTTCGCCCTGCCGGGTGTGCCGGCCGAAATGAAGGAGATGTGGCATGCCTCGGTCGTGGAGCGGCTGATCGAACAGGGGGCGGGACGCCAGGTAATTCGGCACCGCCGAATCAAATGTTTCGGCGTGGGGGAAAGCGCCCTGGAACAGATGCTTCCCGACCTGATCCGTCGAGGCCGTGTGCCGTCCGTAGGTATCACGGTCAGCGAGGCGACGATCACGCTACGGATTACGGCCAGCGGTCGCACGCCCGAAGAGTGTTATGAGGCGATGGCCTCGACGGAAGCCGTGATCGAAGAATGCCTCGGCTCGCTGGTCTTCGGCTACGAAGACGACGAGCTGGCCGACGTGGTGGTGCGGTTGCTGGGCGACCGCGGCGGAACGCTGGCGACGGCCGAGTGGGGGACGGCCGGACTCATGGCTCACTGGCTGGGAGGCGTGCCCGGCTCGGCAGGCATTTTTCGCGGCGGCCTGGTTGACGCCGGGGTTCCGGGTTTTGCCGATTTGCTGAAATCTGCTCCCGATCAAAGCGGCGACATGGCGGCGGCGCTGGCGACCGCTTGTCGGGAGCGTTTTGACGCGGATTACGGCCTCGCCGTCGGGCGTCTGCCGGGGGAAGAGTCTGAAGTTGAATCGCAGGCAGCCGAGCCACCCGTCTTCCTTGCCTTGTCATCGCGTGAGGGTGTTATGGCACGCTTGGCTCCCTTTGCCGCGCACCCGGCCATCGCAAAACCGCTGGCCGCCAAACAGGGGTTGAATCTCCTCCGGTTGCGGTTGATCCATCCGCAAAGTGCGTCCCCAGAGGGGCAGAGGCCGGGTAACTGAGAGGTCGTCGATGTTGCGTATTGTCTGGCGCATCGGGGCACTCTTGTTGCTGCCCGCGATTGTGCTGGGGTTCTTGAGCCTTCTTTCGCGGCGGCCGACAGCGTTGGGAGCCATGGACGGGCGCCTGAAGGAATGTCCGAACACGCTGGCCTGCGTGTCGAGCCAAACAAGTCGTGTGAGCCGGCGGGTGGAAGCGATCCGGTTCGCGGGGTCGGCGGAGGAAGCCCTGGAAGAGCTGCGCCGTGTGGTCGACGGCCTGCCGAACACTCGGGTCGTGACACGCGGCGACGGTTACTTGCGCGCCGAGTGCGTAAGCCGGGTTTTCCGGTTTGTCGACGATGTCGAGTTTCTGGTCGATCGCGAGCGGCACGTCATTCACTGCCGATCGGCGTCGCGAATCGGGTATTACGACTTTGGCGTGAACCGGCGCCGGGTCGAAGAAATCCGCCGACGGTTCGCGGCACACGGTGCTTCGTAGAAGCCAGCACGGGGTTGTGGAGGTGAACCTTGGGCAGACCGGGGACGGCTCCTGACACGATGGGATTCGGAACAACACCGCGGATCGTCGCGGTCAGACGCTCAGCACGGGCTCGGTCGCGGTCAGAGCGCGATCAGCCTTCTCGCCGTGAGACGAACGTTTTGCCTCAAAACGCTTCCGTAGATAGTCGACCCAGGCGTCGAAACCTTCGCCCGTCTTGGCCGACGTTCGCAGCACGGGCGCGCCGGGGCGCACGCGCTCGATGTTTTCTTCCAGCAGCCGCAGATCAAAATCGAGTGCCCCGACGAGATCCACCTTGCTGACCACCACCACGTCGCACGAGTTGATCAGCGTCGGATATTTCAGCGGTTTGTCTTCCCCCTCGGTGACCGATGAGAGCAGCACTCGCAGATCTTCGCCCAGGTCCCAACTCGACGGACAAACGAGGTTGCCTACGTTCTCTATGAACAGAAAATCGAGGCGCTGCAAATCCCAGTCCTTCACGGCCTCGCGCACCATGTCGGCTTCCAGGTGGCACATGGTGCCGGTCAGGATCTGTTTCACTGGCGAGCCGCTGGCCGCCAGTCGCCGGGCGTCGTTCTCGGTGGCCAGGTCGCCGACGACCGCGGCCGCGCGATAGTCCTTGTTCAGGCGCGTCAACGTCCTTGTGAGCAACTCGGTTTTGCCGGCGCCGGGTCCCGACACGACATTCATCGCCAGCAGCCCGCAGCGAGCGAACTCGGCACGCAGCTCGCGCGCCAACTCGTCGTTCTTCTTCAAGATTTTCGTCCGAAGCTCAAGAATGCGGGGCTGCATCGGCCGTGATTTCCACAGAGACAAGTTCCAGTTCACGTCCGGAAACAACGTTGGCGGTCGGGGTGCCGCACGTCGGACAGGCAAAATGCCAGTCGTCTGGCAGCTCACGAGGGGCGTCGCATCGCGGACAGAGGACGCTGACGGAGACGACTTCGATATCGAGCACCGCCCCTTCGCAGGCGGTGCCTTCGGCGGCCAGATCGAAACTGAACCGCAAGGCTTCTTTCACCACGCCCGACAGGCGTCCCACGCGGGCGACGACTCGGATCACTTGGGCTGAGCCTTCCCGGCTCGCCGCATCGCAGGCCGCGTCGACCAGGTACTGGGCGATCGAGAGCTCATGCACGGCGCGACCTCCGACGCAGTTTGGCTGTCTTGGATTCTAGCGTGATGGAAAATCTTGTCAAAGAAATGCGCAAGAAGGTTACGCTGCTTGTCGCGTAGCGCCGAACCATAGTGCCCCGATCGCATGCGACGAGCGGCTGAAACTTAAGTGGCGAACCACTCGAAAAGCAGACTGACATCTCGTCCCGCTAGACCGCCGTCTCGTCATCGCGACTCTCATCATCGCGGTCGCCGGCTGCTTCCAATCGGCCCGCCACGAAACGAACCGGGACGACATCGCGAAACGTCCCAAAACAGCGGGGCGTGGCGGGCAAGGCGACTTGCATGGAGCGGCAGGACGTTCCGTAGGCCCAGCCGGGTTGGCCGGCCAGGGGCGATTCGACCATCACTTGCAGCCGCCTTCCCAAAAGACTTTCGCCGTAGCGACGGGCCAGCCGTGCCTCCAGTTCGGCCAGCCGTCTGGCCCGCTCCTGCTTCACGTGCTTGGGAACCTGGCGGGGCATGTCGGCGGCTGGGGTCCCTCGCCGCGGGCTGAAGGGAAAGGCGTGCAGCTTGCAAAACCCGACCTGTTCCACAACGCGGCACGTCTCGTCAAAGTCAGCCTCCGTTTCGCCGGGAAAACCGATGATCACGTCGGTGGTGAAGGCCGCCTGCTCGAGCTTCTCTTTCACAAGTTGGCAGCGGTCGACAAAACGCTGGCTTCCCCAACGCCGCCGCATGCTGCGCAAGATCCGATCGGAGCCGCTCTGCAACGAAACGTGCAGGTGAGGACAGATGCGTGTCGGATGGGCCGCCATGACGTCGATCAACTCGCGGGTGACTTCGGTGGCCTCGATGCTCGACAGTCGAATGCGAAACGAGCCGTCGAGCCCGACCAATTGCGAGAGCAGGTGCGAAAGACGCAACCAGTCGGCTTTCGGCCGCCCGGCGTTGAAATCGACTCCGTAGTGCCCCAGGTGGATGCCCGTGAGAATCACTTCGCGGTAGCCGTTGGCGACCAGCCGGCGAACTTCGGCCACAATTTCCTGGGCGGGCCGGCTCGCCAGCTTGGGCCGCACATGGGGGATGATGCAGAAACTGCAGCGCAGCAGGCAGCCGTCCTGAACCTTGACGTAGGCCCGCTTGCGGCAGTCGAAGCGGGAGATGCCGGTGGGAAGGTCGACCACGCCGAATCGCCCCAGCAAGTCGGGCAATTCACGCTTGTCGCGCACGACCTCCGCCACGCCGGGCAGGCGGGCGACCTCGTCGGGGGCGCGGGTGGCGTAACACCCCATGACCACGATCCGCGTCCCCGGATTGCGGGCGGCAAGCTGACGAATCGTCTGCCGGCTTTTGGCGTCCCCCTCGGCGGTCACGGTACACGTGTTGACCACGCACAGATCGGCCGTTTCCCCCTCGGCCGCCTCGCGAAAGCCCGCCAGCTCGAGTCCCTCGCGCACGAACTGCGTTTCATACTGGTTCACCTTGCAACCCAGCGTCATCGTGCGAAAGACGGGGCGCGAACCAGGTGGGGCGACGCAAGCCGGCTCAACGTGGGATCGCGGTTCGATCATCGTGTGGTGGGTATCGGTAGCGAACGGATCGGGATCGCGGTTATAAGAGCCTATCCGACAACTGGCGGCCAGGCGAGACGCCCGCACCCGTCCCCGCCGGTAAGGCATATAATGGGTGGGCACCAGGGGCGTTCTGAAGCTGTGGTGCCACTAGCCGGGCCAGCAACATGAACTTCAACCACGGCGCACCCTGATCCCGTCCTGATTCAGATGCTCAATCTGCCGGTTTACATGGACAACCACGCGACCACCCGCGTCGATCCGCGCGTGGTCGAGGCCATGTTGCCCTACTTCAGCGAGCGGTACGGCAATCCGGGCAGCGTGAGCCACGTGTTCGGCTGGGAAGCGCGCGACGCGGTCGACGCCAGCCGAGAAACGATCGCGGCGGCGATCAACGCGCAGCCGCGGGAGATCGTTTTCACCAGCGGGGCGACGGAGAGCAACAACCTGGCCCTGCGGGGAGTGGCCGAACGGACCAGGCGTCGCGGAGATCATTTCGTGAGCGTGACCACCGAGCACAAGGCCGTGCTCGACCCGCTGGAGAGGCTTTCAAGACGCGGGTTTGCCGTGACCCTGTTGCCCGTGGCGCAGGACGGCCAACCGGACGCCGGCAGGATCGATCCGCAGCAGGTGGCCGATTGCATTCGCGACGACACGGCGCTCGTTTCGGTCATGCTGGCCAACAACGAGATCGGCGTGATTCAGCCCCTGGCTGAGATCGGGGCGATCTGCCGGGAGCGGGAGGTGCTCTTGCACTGCGACGCCACGCAGGCCGTCGGCAAGACGCCGCTCGACGTAAACGATCTGAAGGTCGACCTGATGAGCTTCACGGCCCACAAGCTCTACGGGCCGAAGGGAGTCGGGGCGCTCTTCGTCAGGCGGCGCTCGCCGCCAGTCCGGCTGCAATCGCAGATTGACGGCGGCGGGCAGGAAGGCAGGCTGCGGAGCGGCACGCTTAACGTGCCGGGAATCGTCGGCTTTGCCAAGGCGCTGGAGCTGTGCCGCGACGAACTGCCGGCAGAAATGAAGCGGTTGGCCGAGCTGCGGAATCGGCTCTTCGCCGGGCTGGCGGGCCGATTGGAAGGTGTTTCGCTCAACGGACCGGCCCTCAGCCAGCCCGGCTGGCGGGTTCCAGGCAACCTGAACGTCAGCTTCGCTTTCGTCGACGGCGAGGCGCTCATGATGAGCCTTAAGCAGATCGCCGTTAGTTCCGGCAGCGCTTGCACATCGGCCGATCCCGAGCCCAGCCACGTTCTGCGGGCCTTGGGGCTCAGCGACGATTTGACTCGCTCCAGCCTGCGGTTCGGCCTGGGAAGGTTCAACACGGCCGAGGAGGTCGACTTTGCCGTCGACGCGGTTGCGGAGGCGGTGGTTCGTTTGCGCAAACTGAGCAGCATGGCCTAAAGGCTGATGCCCGGAGCGTTCGGGACTGCGGGACCGGTGCGGGACCGGTGCTTTTTGCAGCTTCCCTTTTTCTGCGGCGTCGTATAATTTAAGCAAGCAACGTTGCGAAAATTCCCTAACCTGGAAACAGAACGGTCAAACGACTATGGCAGTAGCACTGACTGAGAAGGCCGCCAAGGAAGTGAAGCGGATCATTGAAGAGCAGAAGTTCGAGGACGAGATGGTTCTGCGGGTCGGGGTGGTGGGAGGAGGCTGCAGCGGCTTCCAGTACAGCCTCGGCTTCGACAAGGGGTTCGACGACAAGGTGGACAATAAATACGACTACCACGGCGTAACGTTGGTGGTAGACAAGAAGAGCGCCTTGTACCTCGACGGCACGACGGTCGATTTCTACGAGGGGTTGGAGAAACGTGGGTTTACGTTCGATAACCCGAACGCGGTGAAGAGCTGTGGTTGCGGCAGTTCGTTCTCGGCCTGACGAGAGCCGTCGTCGGTGTGACGGTGAGACATTCGCAAAATCACGGCCCCATGCTGGGTTGAAAGCCTGCCAGCATGGGGCTGTTTTGTTTCGCTTCTGGGACGCCGCCTACTCCAGCGCAGCCGCTTCAGCCGGAGCGGGCGCTTCGTTCTCTTCCGGCGATCCGTGCTTTGACAAGTCAATCACGGTCACGTCACCCAGGTAGAGCTGCGAAAACTGGCCGCCTATCGAAAACGGGTGTCGTACCGAAATCGGCTGGTCGTCCTGAAAGCTGAAGATCACCTTGCCGTCGATCGCCACGGCGATTTCTCGTCCTTGCCGGGTGATCGAAAGGGTAAACGGCTTCTCTTCTACGTTCCCCTGCGAAACGCCTTTGACCAGCTTCGCGCCACGGTAGAGGCTTGTTCCTGAATGGCTGGAGAGCAGCAGGTAGCCGCCGCCTCGGTCGATGGACGAATCGGCCGCCGACGTGCCGAAGCGCACGTAAAGCCTCCGCAGGCTCTTCCGCTGTTCGGCGCTGATGTCTTGCGAACCTTGCAGGTGCTTGACCGCGCAGGAGATCACGAGCTGAAAATTCTCCGGTAGCGACGCCCGGCTCGTCACCCAGTACGGCCCGCCGTGGTTGTCCACCTCCAGGTACTTCGGCACTTCGTGCGCGCGTCCCCGCGTGATCTGCCAGTTGGCGGTGAGCGGGGCGATGGCGACGGGCAACTCCAGTCGGCGAGGATCGACCGGCCCCGGCGACGGGCGGATTTCGGCCAGCCGCTCCGTGGCACCGGCGGCCGCCACGCGAACTTCGTCGAGGTAAAGGGCGAAGCCCACATTCTCGGCGTTCACCTCTTTCAGCGTGATGATCCCCACCGCCTCTCCCTTGATGTTCAAGAGAGGTCCGCCGGAGTTGCCTTTGTTGACCGCAGCATCGGTCTGGTAGTACGCCTTGCCGCTGAATCGGACGCGAGTCGACGAAATACTCCCCTTGTTGAACGAGAGGACCGCCTCGTTGTCGCGGATATAGGGGAAGCCAATCACGGCCACGCTCGCCCCCAGCTCCAATTTCGCGTAGGAGAGGGGCAACGCGTGAAACGGGCCGTAGCCGTCGTTGGCGGCGATCTTGAGGATCGCGAAGTCGAGGTTATCGTCGGCGGGCGCCCGGTAGACGACCGACGCCGGAAACCAGTCCAGATCGTCGGGATCTCGCTTGGAAGGCACCCCCACCAGCACCGTGGTGCCGCGAGCCGTCGAGTCGTTCGGCTCGATCACGTGCCGGCTGGTGTAGATTACGCCGTCCTCAGACACCAAAAACCCGGAGCCGAGTGCGACCTCTCGACCGGGCGAAACCCGCCGCACAAAGACGACGGCTCGGCGGGCTTCGGCGAGGTTAAACTCGCTTGCCCCCCGGCTCTCGCCGATCCAAGGCCCCCCACCAAACGACGTGCAAGCGAGGAGCACCAGCCACAAACGGTGGGTCGGCCGGGCAAAACAATCAGAGGGTAGCGACATGAGGAGGCGCACCGGTGTGGGCTGTTTGACTCCTGAACTTGCTGCTGGGCGACTTGGTTCAGTATAACCGCGGCAGCGCGGCGTCAACCTTGTGCTTCGCGCTCCACGCGCGGCGGTTCGCCACCGCCGTCGCAACCCGCAACTCGTTGTGGCACGAGAGATTTACGGCGCGCCGGCCGGACCGGCTCGCCATTGACACCAAGGGGGGCATTGTTAGAATTCCTCGCAGAAAACTCCGTGCCTCGGACGGTTTTGAACGAGGCCCCTTGAGGGACCACAACGAGCCCCGAATGGCCCTTTGAAGAACACCCCTCGGTCGGGCGCCGCCGTATTGGATTGAAGACATGAAGTGCCAGCGGTGCGATAAGTCGGCCACGTTTCATATTACGGAGTTGACCGGCGGCAAGCCGCATGAGCTCCACCTTTGCGAAGAGCATGCTCGGCAGTATCTGACTGAATCGGATAACGAACAGCAGGGAGCCAATCTCGCCGGCGCGTTGGCCCAGCAGCTCGTGGGGGGCACAGCCGAAGAGCTGGCCCGGCTCGATCAGCAGGCGTGCCCGATTTGCGGCATCACGTTCTTCGAGTTCCGCAATCAGGGACGATTGGGCTGTCCGCACGATTACCTGTGCTTCCAGAAAGAGCTCGACCCCCTCATCCTGAACATCCACGGTGAGACCGCGCACGTCGGCAAGCGGCCGCGGAAAACCAGCGGGAGCACCGATGAACAAACTCAGCTCATTCGCTTGCGGCGGGAAATGAAAGAGGCCATCCAGGCCGAAGACTACGAAAAGGCCTCGCAGTTGCGAGACGAGATTCGGCAAATCGAAAGGTCGGTCTGACTACCGTGGAACTTGACGATCTAGCACGCACCAGCGGCGAATGGCTGCGAGGATCGGGGCCCGAGTCGGACATCGTGATCAGCAGCCGTATCCGTCTGGCCCGCAATCTGGCCGAGTTCCCCTTCATCAGCCGCGCCGCGCCGGCCGACCGGGCCGAAATCGAGCGCACGCTCCGCGAGCGCGTGATGCGCTCGCCCGGCGCCGCCGAGATGATCTACTTCGACGTCAACAAGCTGGAGGGGATCGATCGCCAGTTCCTGGTCGAGCGGCAGCTCATCAGCCGCGAGCACGCCGAGTCGGAGGGAGCGCGCGGCGTCGCCATCGACCCCCAAGAGCGGGTCAGCCTGATGATCAATGAGGAAGATCACCTTCGCATCCAGGTGATGCACAGCGGGCTCGATCTGACGGCCGCCTGGGAGCAGATCAACGCCATCGACGACCTGGTCGAATCGCAGGTCACCTACGCCTTCAACGACAAGCTCGGCTACCTGACGGCCTGCCCGACCAACGTCGGCACAGGAATGCGGGTGAGCGTCATGCTGCATCTGCCGGCCCTGGTCATCACGCGGCAGATCGAAAAACTCTTTCGGTCGCTGCAAAAAATCAGCCTGGCCGTGCGCGGGCTCTACGGCGAGGGATCGCAGGCCATGGGCGACTTTTACCAGATCAGCAACCAGATCACGCTCGGCCGCTCGGAGCCCGACCTGCTGAAGCAGGTGGGGGACGTCGTTCCCACGATCATCGACTACGAGCGCAAGGCCCGGGAATTTCTGATTCGCGAGAGCCACGAGAATCTGCACGACCGCGTCAGCCGCGCCTACGGCATCCTCCGTACCGCCCAGACGATCAGCTCGGAAGAGACGATGCACCTGTTGTCGAGCGTGCGCATGGGGGTCAACCTGGGCCTCATCGCCGATCTCGAAATCCCCTTGCTCAATAAGCTGTTCATCTACACCCAGCCGGCCCATTTGCAAAAACTGACCGGCAGCGAGCTCGACACGGCAGATCGCAACATCGAACGGGCCCGCTACCTGCGCAGGCATCTGAACAAAGAAGACGGCCCGCTGCGCAACTGACCGTGAACCACAGCGTCAGAAAGAGCGCCGTCACACAGAGCATGGGGCAACCAACTCTGTGGTTGATCCTGGCGATGGTCACGACCGGAGCCGTTTGCATCGCGGCGGAAGAGGAAGGATCGACGGCCGGAGTGCGCACCGCCCAACCGCTGGGCGGCCCGATTCACGAGGCGTTCCTGCAGCCCTTGGAGGGAGCCGGCTCGCCAGGGGCCACGGTGGCGTCTGCGCCCTCCGCCCCCCTGCGCGATTATCCGGCGGCCATCCGACCCTCGGCCAAGACGGCCGTCTGGATTCCGGGTTACTGGGCCTGGGACGAGAGGGCTGCGGGATTCGCCTGGGTCGTGGGCGTGTGGAGGATTCCGCCGCCGGGCATGCGCTGGGTTCCCGGTTATTGGAGCCGGTCGGAGGACGGGTGGCGTTGGGTGCGCGGATTTTGGTCGCCCCATGACCAGCCACGGCTGGTTTACTTGCCTCCGCCGCCGCCCCCGCCGGGCGAACCCGAGCTCGCCCAACTCGACGGCAATCAGTTTGCCGTGGCGGGCTACTGGAGCTACTCAGCGGGCCGGTATGTGTGGAACCGCGGCTTCAAGGCGCGACGCAAGCAGGGCTGGGTGTGGACGCCGACTCGCCACCAGTGGTCGCCCGCGGGCAGCCTCCTTTTGCCCGGATACTGGGACTACGAAACGACGCGGCGCGGCGTGCTCTTCGCTCCGCTCCCGTCCGTGACCACGCAGACGCTGGCGGCCGGCGCCGGGCCGCTTGTTCCCAAGGCGGCGGTGAACCTGGCCTTGTTGCCGGAGGTCGCCACCGTCGGCGCGTCTTACGGCCACGATTACCTCGATCTGGCGGAACCCGACGTCGGCGACCTGACGTTGCCCGTTTCCGCGCTGGCGGCACGATTGCCGGCCGGGGCGCAGCCGGTTAGCGAAATCGCCCCCGAGTCACTGCCGCAGATCGCTCAAGCGGCCGAGCGTGTACGGCTGCTCGCCGTCCAGCGATCGAAGTTTGAGTCGAATGCCGCGGGCGAAAGGACAGACGCCGCGTTGACCTTCTACCTGCCACCCCCGGCGGAGCCCGTCAACCCGCGTCCCGCGCAAACCTCACCGGGCGAGTCGGCCAGTGAATACGTGCCCGGCCTTGCAGGGCGGCGCGTGCCGGGAGCCCGGGGACGAAGCGTGCCCGGTATCTCCGGGCGGACGGTTCCGGGGGTCGACACCCGACTTCCCGGCGTGGTCGGCCCGGGCGGCAACGACGAGTAATGGTTTCGGAGGGCGCACGCCTGGCGACAGAAGCGGGCCAGCGGCGGACAAAGCATGAACGACCGGTTTCAGTTCAGTTTGGGCCAACTCTTCGGCTCAACGGCATTCTTCGCGGTCATGGTGTTCGCGCTTTCTCACTTCGGTGACTGCGACCCGTCAAGTCGTCTGTCTTGGTCCCTGATCTGCATCGGCTCGGCGCTGTCGGGAGTCGGAATGCTCACCAGCCGCAATCCTGCCGCCTTCGCCATCGTAGGTGTCTACATCGGGATGTTCGGCCTGATTCTTGGGACGATCTTCTCAAAAGGCCTGTTGGAATAGCAGACGCGCCCCCGGCTGAATTGCAGCCGACGCTTCGCAGCGCCGAAGCCTACTCAAAGAGCTGCACAACGGTCCTCTTGTGGAAGAGGCTCTCCGAATCGCCGATCACAAGACTGCCCGGGAACCAACCTTCATGGGACACGACGAGAACCGGATCGCGACCGTCGGCCGGCAAGTTGAACCGGCGCATCACGTCCACGCTTTCTTGAGGCAGCAGCCGCACGTCGAACGCGACGGCCTCACCGTCTGGCACGGGTTCATAACAGCGGCCCCGGTCGTCCATGAGATAAACATGGACGCCAAGCTCACGCTGGGGACGCCGGCGGGCGCGACTGAACAACCGGAACGTCACCTCATACGACTGCGCATCTTCCACGGCCTGGCACCGCGCGTTGGTCACCGCGATACACCAATCATCCCAGCACTGCTCATCGCCGATTCTCAGGACACGCCTGGGTGACACAAGCGAGACAAGGACGACCATTCCCACGTAGCCAGCCGTCAGCACGCCGAGGCGTCGCAACCTGGCGACCGCAACGCCGCGGCGCCGGCGCATCAAAGCAATACCGGCCGCCATGAGCATGGCGACGGCGCTGAAGAACACCACGATGAACACCAGGTCGAAGACGGTCATCGTTGGCAACCAAACATGTGGTGCACTTCCTTGTTAGGGCCGAGGCGACGCCTCAGCCCGTCAATCGAGACGCACCATCCCCGACCTGTGACCACCACCCACGGCTTCGGCCTTCTGGCCATGACAGAACCCTCCGGCTATGATTTCTGGCGAGAAACGAACCGGCGGCCAAAGATTCCGCCCTTTCCGATAGTTTCCAGCGATTCTGTAGAGAATTGTGTACAGAAACAACGACACACCCTTCTCGTTTTGACTCTTCATCAGAGAGACGACAAAGAGATCACGTGCCCTTTGAAGGAGTTGACGAGCCGATCATCGGCCGTGATGACAGGACATCCTTCGCGTTCACCAAGAGCAACATAGAGGCAGTCGTAGAACCCGATGCGGACCGCTGACGAGAGCTGAAGGGCGCGATCGTAGACTTCCCCGTAGGGAACCAGTTCCGGGCACGGATCAAGAAAATCGTAGAAGAGTTTCTTGGCTTCTCCCTGCGGGATGATTCCCTTCCTCTCCGCACGGGTCAGTGCGTGACCCATTTCTGCGGGGAGGATATCCGGAGAAATCAGTTCGCGGATTTGATTCCTGAAGTCTTCCCGAAGAGCAAGAGCAAGGCGGGAGTCCTGCTCGTGGAGCAGCATCTTCACCGCCACGGATGCATCGAGGACATACTTCATTCCTCGCGGATGTCGCGGATGAGATCAACGGCGATGTTCGTCAGAGGAAGCTTTGCCCGCACGGCCTCGGCCCGTTCGTGCACCCGCTTCGCTACCTCAGGATCGAGGGGAACGCCTTTGAAGGCATGGTCGAGCATTGCCCGATTGTCGGCTTCTTCCTGCGTGGGTTGGCGGGTTTCGATGCTCATAGGGATATTGTTCGACACTTTGGAAGACTGGTCAACGCGAAAAGGGCGCCAAAAGGCATCCCATCGTCTCCCGCGTTCCTTGATCCCGTGCCTTGGCTTCCTGATGGTCCGACGCGCTGATCCACGGATCGGCCCCACTAGACCGGCATGACTCTCCGGCGGACCAGTTCGCCAGCCATAGCTCTCGTGAAATGTGCACGCCCCTGGTGGGCAGTCAGGGCAGGCTGCGACGACCAGGGAGCGAATAGGCAATTCTTTCTTCATCGCGCTTGGTACAAGGAATCTCGCACAGGACTTTTGATCTTGTGCGTGTGCCCCTGGACGAACCGCTGTTTATCGCCTAAAACCTGTGAAAAACATGGGCCGAATGGCGGAATTGGCAGACGCTCAGGACTTAAAAGCCATTCCCGAAGGGCGAAACCCTGCGTATTGCCGGGAAAACACGTTCCATAGATTCCGCCCTTTACGATCGTTTCTAGCGATTCTGTACGCTTTTCTGCGCAGAAGAAGTAAGTCGCTGCCGGCTTGGGATGCGATCCAGCGAGCAATCGCTAGACGCCACCGGTGAAGCGATTCAAAATCGCCAGCTCCATTGCGAGTAGTAGAAATCGGCATTGCCGCTGACACCGGCTGGGTTGGTGGCTTTGATGAACGAGCCCCCGAAGAAGTAGGAATAGCCGAAGAGAACGTCGACCCGCGGGTTGACGACGATCTGGAACAGCAGGTCGAGCTCTTGGCCGACGTAGGCGCCGGCTGCGCCGGTGGGCGAAATGCGAATCGGCGTGCCGAAAGCGTTGTAGAGCGCATCACGCGATTGGGCCAGGTGAAAGACGTGATACCACAGAGTGAAATTCGTCTTTTCCCAGGGGGAGAGGGTGAATTGCAGGTTCAGGTCGCGAATGTTCTCGCGCCCGACCAAGTCCATCCAGCCCAGGTAGCGATGGGCCCAAGGGAACAACTGGTTGAACGTGCCATGCCGGCCATTGGATGGATTGGCGTCGCCCGAGGCCCAATCGTAGTAAAGCCAAACTCTCGGCTTCCTGCGCCGCTCTGCGAATTCGTAACCGAGGCCCGTGACGGTCATGCCGGCCGATTGAAGCTGTGAGCCGTAGGTGCCAAACTGATAGGCCCCCTCGAATTCCCAGAGCAGGTTTTCGCGGCGGCCCTGCCAGCGCGTGCCCATCGTTTGAAAGTTGGCGTCGACCGGATAGGCCGGCGAGATCGGCGCGCCGTAGACGTTCAGTCCCAGGTAGTAGAAGTCGAACGTCTGCTTGACGTTCATCCGGCGTTGGGGCCTTTCGGCCTCTTCGGCGACCTCGCTGGGTTCCGCCGGCGGCTTGTAAGTGCTATACAGGCCGTACAAGTTTTGGGTCATGTCGAGGTGGTCCGGCTGCCGCGGCGGCTCGGTCAGGATGCCGAACGCGACGGGGCGGGTCCAGAAGCCGTCGATATCCCAGTTCTTGCCTCGCCAGTAGAGCTTGGCGCCGTCGAAGGTGCGCAGGACGTTGTTCCATTCCGCCGGTGAAACGAGCCGCTCGTTGCCATAGGCCAGTTCCTGGCGGCCCACCCGCCCCCACAGCTCACCGCGCTCGGCATCGACAAGACGCAGGTCCGCGAACAGGTTGAGAGCCTCGATGCCGTTCTCCTCGCTGGCCAGCGGCGTGTGACGTTGAAACGACGTGGCCGAATCGAGCGCTTCTCCGTAGAGCCGCAGGCCGTCGTCGATCTTCAGGTTGCCGTAGAAGCGCGTCCGCTGGAGAAGGAAGTCGTCGCTCTGGCCCGACAAGTTACGGCCGCGGAGGTTGAACTCGTGGTGATCTCGCAGCCGGTATTCGCCCCCCAAATCCAACATACTGCGTCTTCCGACGCGCCACTGTTTGAAAACATCGCCCAAATAGAACTCATCGTTTGCCGGATCGTTCAAATACGTAAAGTCGTTGTCGTAGTAAAGACGCTTGTAGGCTTCGACCGCTGGCCGGGCTGTTTGCGGCGTGGCACGCTGCGGAGTTTCGGCCTCTTCCTGCACTTCGGCGGGTTCGTCGGCCACGGCAGAAGGGCTTTCTGGAGGTGCCGGCTGTTGGCCATTCGCCACCGGGCATACCAACGCGACGGCCGCCATGATGGCAACGGCGGTCGTGGCGCGGAATTCATTCCGCTCGAAACCGCAAGACGGAATGAGGCCCGTACTACAGTGCATTTCATTCCCATCGGCGTGCGCGTTCCGGCGACTTAGCCGCTGCCCGAAGGTATTAGCGATCTGACCGAAGGTGTAATGGCCCAATTTCGCCGCGTGGCCAATAGTTCTAGGTCCGGTGATCTAATCGACTTGGTGGCCCTAGGACCCGGTGGACCGCTACGGACGTCACCGTCCCACAACCGCCAACGGATCAGGAATAAGGGATGAATCGACGAAATTTTCTTCAGTCGCTGGGTACGGCATCCCTTTTACTGGGCGCTGGCTGCCGCGAGGAACGTCGCTCGCCAGGCATCGGCTCACGCCGTCCCATTCGCATCGGGATCCTGGCGACGACAGACATGGCGCCGATCGTCATGGCGGACAAGCTGGGGTTGTTCAAGAAACACGGCCTCGACGATGTGACGCTCACGAAAGAATCGTCGTGGTCAAATATCCGAGACAAACTGCTCATCGGCGAACTCGACCTGGGCCAGATCTTGTTTGGCGTCCCCTTCTTGGTCTACTCCAGCGACGATTCCGCCGGGCGCGTTATCAGGATTGCCTTGACGCTGAACGTGAACAATCAGACCCTCACCCTCGCCAAAGAGCTCGCGCCGCAGATTGGTTACGGGCGCACCGATGGCGTGAAGGGCGCAATCGAAGACATCCGCGGCCGAAACAGCAGCCGTCCGCCGACTTTCGGCCAATCTCTCAACGGCTCGCTTCCGGACATGCTGCTGCGCTGCTGGTTGGCTGCGAGCCAGGTGGATCCCGCGACCGTACACATCATTTCTGTCCCGCCGCCGCAGGCCGTGGCCAAGATGAAGGTGGGCGAGTTGGATGGCTTTTTCACGGCGGAGCCATGGCACGACGTAGCCATCCGAGAGCACGTCGGATTCACGCACTACGCCAGCCAGGATATGTGGCAAGACGGACCGGACAAATGCCTCGCGGTGAATGCGAAGTTCGCCGATGAGCGCCGCGATGACGTGAAACGCGTGACGAAAGCCGTTTTGGAGGCGTCGCGCTGGCTCGACGAGCCAGCCAATCGCATCGAGGCAGCCAGCGTGATCAGCGATCGTGCGTACGTCAACCTGCCCGCGGACCTCATTCTCCCGCGCTTTGAAGTCGAGGCCCGTTTCAATTTAGGAGGAGGATTGGGGGAGAAGCGGTTTCCACCCCTCGGCGCCCTGGCCTTCCACAAGGGCGGCAAGGCATCGTTTCCCTACCGCAGCCATGGACTGTGGTTCATGGCGCAGTACGTCCGTTTCGGTCTGGTCAAGAATGCGCCCGACTACCTGGCGGCCGCCGATGCCATTCTCATGCAAGACCTGTATCGCGAAGTCGCGGGCGAGCTTGACGTCTCGGTTCCCAACGACGACATGACCCCGTTTGCCTGCCAGATCGACGGTGTGACCTTCGATCCGAACGACGTCGCCGCGTCGATCGCGAGGTATGCATGAAAGGGTGGTTGCCTCGCATTCTGACGAAGGCGGCGTGGGCGGCTGGCAGCGTCTGCCTGCTGCTTACCATCTGGCAATCGACCTCCTTTCTAAGCCAGGATGTTCCCAGCCCCGCCGGGACGATCCCTGTCTTGATGGAGATGCTCGGCGATCCCTTTTACGACAACGGCCCCAACGACAAGGGGATCGGCATCCAATTGGCATTGTCGTTGTCTCGTGTCTTCGCCGGCTGGGCTTTGGGATTGTCGATCGCCATACCTGCCGGGATCGCCCTTGGATTGAGCGGGCGATTGACGGCACTGTTTGATCCGTTAATGCAGGTCATGCGACCGATTTCGCCGCTCGCCTGGTTCCCGATCGGGTTGGCGGTACTGCGCAGCTCGCCCAAGGCCGTGATCTTTGTGATTGCCATCACCTCCCTTTGGCCAACTTTGTTCAATACGCAGTTCGGCGTGAGCGCCGTGCCGGCAGAGTATCGAAACGTGGCCCGCGTCTTCCGCTTTTCTTACTGGCAATATGTGATGCGCATCGCCGTTCCACATTCGCTTCCGCACATCGCCACCGGGATCCGGCTGTCGATGGGGATTGCCTGGCTGGTGATCGTGGCCGCCGAGATGCTCGCCGGCGGAACCGGAATCGGTTACTTCATCTGGGACTCGTTCAACTCGCTGTCGATGACGCGAGTCATCAGCGCCATTATCATCATCGGCCTGGTCGGATTGGCCCTGGACTACGGGCTCGCCCGGCTCGCGGCAAAAGCGGAATATGCCTCATGAAGGACCTGGTCCTGCAAGATGTCTCGATGTCTTTCCGCGACGCGACCGTCGTCCGGGACATCGACCTTAGCATTCGGCAGGGTGAATTCGTCACCCTCATCGGTCATTCGGGCTGTGGAAAGAGCACGCTGATCAACCTGATCGCCGGGCTGCTGCGTCCGACGACAGGCACCATTACGCTTGGAGGACGGCCGATCGTCGAACCCGGGCCGGACCGAGGCGTTGTGTTCCAGCACCATTCGCTTTTCCCTTGGCTCACTGTGTTCGACAACGTGCTCGTGGCTGTCGAATCGGTTCACTCCGCCCTCCCCAAGCAGGAGCGGCGCCGCATCGTCGACGAGTTCCTCAGGAAAGTCGGGCTCTACGAGCATCGTGGCAAGAAGCCGCACCAGCTTTCAGGTGGCATGAAGCAGCGTGTCGCCATCGCTCGAACGCTGGCGGTGAACCCCGACGTCCTGCTATTGGACGAGCCTTTCGGATCGCTCGATGCGCTCACCAAGAACACCATGCACGAAGAACTGTTGGCGATGTGGGAGCGAGAGGAGCGAAGACAGACCATCTTGATGGTGACGCACGATATTGACGAGGCGATCTACCTTAGCAACCGTGTCGTGGTCATGACGAACGGCCCGCGAGCGACCATTGGCGCTGTGAGCGAAGTGCCGATTCCCAGGCCGCGCGACAAGCGAGCCGTACTGCACACGAATGCCTGGCTTGAAACCAAGGAATATCTCCTGCAGTTGCTGACCGAAACGTACCGATTGAACGGCGGGGAAACAGCCGACGTGGCCCAGGCCCTTTTTTCGTCCGGTGGCAAAGACGGCGGTACCCTTTGCCTGGCGGACGCCGGATGACTACGGCAAAGAGAGTTTTTCGACCATGCGAACCAGGTCGGGCAGCGAGTCGGCCTGCATCTTTCGCATGACCTGCCCGCGGTGAACCTTGACCGTGGTTTCGCTGGTGCCGAGTTCCGCAGCGATCTGCTTGTTGAGCAAACCTCGAATTACTAGCAGCATCACTTCGCGTTCACGCGGTGTCAGTTCGTCCGCTCGCTTGCGCAGTTCGGTGATTTCGGCCTGTTTTTCGCGGCCGATCCGTCCCCGTTCGATGGCCCGGTTGATGGCATCCAAAAGTGCCTGCTCGCGAAAAGGTTTGGCCAAAAAGTCCACGGCGCCGGCTCGCATCGCCTGTACCGTCATGGGAATGTCGCCGTGTCCCGTGATGAAAATAATTGGGATGTCGATGTTCGCGGCCTTCAGTTCTTGCTGGAATTCCAAGCCGCTCGTTCCGGGCAGCCGCACGTCCAGGATCAGGCAGCACGGCGGCGAATCCGGGTCCATCGCTTGCACAAACTCGTGCCCCGACCCGTAAGCCCGCGTTTGCAATCCGACTGACTCCAGCAAATCGATGAGCGCTGTCCGCATGGCCGCATCGTCGTCGATGATGGCCACCACCGTGTTGGACCTCGTCATGGTTCGCTTCCATCGGCGATGGGCAATTCAAACGTAAAGGTGGCGCCATAATCGGGGTTGGCAATGGCCGACAACTTCCCGCCATGCGCCTCGATGATGGTTCGGCTGATCGACAGGCCCATGCCGACGCCGTTCGGCTTGGTGCTAAAGAACGTCTCGAACAGCCGCTCGGCCTGCTGTGGATCGAACCCGCACCCGCAATCCTGCACGCTGACCTGCACCCGGTTAGCGCCGAGCCTATATGAACGAATCGAGAGCGTGCGCGGCCGCGTGGTAATGTCGCTCATAGCCTCGATGCCGTTGATCGCCAAATTCAGAACCACCTGTTGGAGCTGCACCGGGTCTCCGAAGACCGGCGGACAATCGCCCAATTCATCGCTAACCAGGATCCGATTCTTCGCCAATTCTACCCGGAGCAGTGCGACAACGTCATGGATCACGTCGTTGATCTGCAGCGCCGATTTGTGCAAGCTGGTTTTAGTGGACAGGGCTCGAATGCGTTTGATCACCTCGCCGGCCCGGGTTCCCTCGTTGATGATTCTGGACACCGAATCCTTAACGCGATCCCAATTGGGCGGCTCGGCGGCCAGCCAGCGCAAGCAGGCATCTCCCGTAGTAACAATGGCGGCCAGAGGCTGATTGACTTCGTGGGCAATCGACGTGGTCAGGGCGCTCATCGTCGTGATGCGGGTTAAATGAGCGAGGTCGGCGCGAGTTTTATGAAATGCCTCCTCCGCGCGCTTACGTTCTACGATTTCCAGCTGCAATTGCTCGTTGGATTCTCTCAATTCGGCTGTGCGTTGCTGAACTCTGGCCTCCAGTTGATCGCGTGCCCCCTTGAGTTCTACCTCCGCCTCCCTCCGTTTTTTGACAAACCAGCAGGTGAGCAGTGCGGGGAGCGAGAACTGCGCCAGGTAGAGAATCTCCGGTGGGCGTGCCGAGAGCGTTTGGGCTTCAGACACGAAGTAGTATTGCAGAAGCGCGCTGGCCAGCAGCACGGCGAACAGTCCCGGCCCACTGCCGCCGTACCAGGTGCTGAGCACAATGGCGGAAAAGAAGAGCGGCGTCGGAAACACCGTTGGCTGGAGCGATTGGGTGATCAAGAGCGCCAGGGCCACGGAGACGATCGTGAGCCCATACCTGATTGCCAGCGAGGCCAATACTTCTCGCGTACTCAAGACTCGTTTCCCGCTGTCGCACCGAGCTGCTCAAACTGGCGATCCATCAGTCATGATCGCGTCCAAGCCAGTCCGCCTGAGTCGAGATTCTACGCTATGACCGATTGACTCGGAATGCCAGCGAGGGGCCAAGGCCGATGGTATTAGTGGCACTGTCCTAAGGTGCAATGGACCGAATCGCCCCGCCGCCCACAATAAGGCCGCATGGGAATTCGGTCGTCGGGTTCGAGCGGATGCGCAAAGGAACGAGCAATGCCACGCCAACGGTTCGCCTTCACCCTCATCGAGTTACTGGTGGTCATTGCGGTCCTGGGCGTGTTGGTGGCATTGCTTCTCCCCGCCGTCCAGATGGCACGCGAGGCGGCCAGGCGGGCGTCGTGCAACAACAACCTCAAGCAGCTCGGAGTGGCGCTGCAGAACTACGAGAACAGTTTCCGGCGGTTTCCCCCCGCCTGCCTGCTTGAGATCGGCGTGCCTTCGGACACCTGGTCGGCCCAGGCGCGGGTTTTGCCGTACCTCGAACAGAATAACCTGAGAAACCTCATCAGTTTCTCCGCCAGCTACCAGACTCAACCCAACGTGACACAAACTAGGGTCGCGTTGTTGATCTGCCCCAGCGAGGTCAACGATCGTTCGTACAGCGTTCCGCCGCTGACATATTATCCCTCAAACTACGCAGTCAATTTTGGAACGTGGTTCGTTTACGACCCCAACACGCAGCAAATCGGCAACGGGGCCTTTGGCGTGAACTGGATGATGCGGGCTGCCGATTTTCTCGACGGACTCAGCAATACGCTCGGCATGGCCGAGGTGAAGGCGCACCAGCCTTTGTTGCACGACGGGGGGTCGCCCAACTCGCCCAACGTGCCGCCGCCGGGCACGGCCGCGGGATGTTTGGCTTACGGGGGCACCTTCGACGCCGAGCTGGGACACACGCAGTGGGTAAACGGGATGCTTGTTCAAACGGGAATGACCACCACGTTTGGTCCGAACACGGTCATGCTCTACCCCATGGGCTCGACGCAGGCGGATACCGATTTCATCAGCAGCCGCTTGGGGGTCTCGGCGACGAGGCTGACTTATGCCGCCGTAAATGCGCGCAGTTTCCACCCCGGCGGCGTGAATGCTCTTTTCTTGGATGCCTCGGTCCATTTCCTGTCGGAGAGCGTCGATTTGGCAGTCTGGCGTGCCATGGGCTCCCGCGCGGGCAATGAATCGGTCAACTCAGGCTTCTGAGTAAGAAAAAACTCGATTTCGATTTGCTCTGCTGTCGAGCCGGCTTCGCGGGGTAAAAGACTCTTGCCTGCGAACGCGCACAGGAGAAATAGTCCTGTGGGGCTGCCCCTGGACGAGCCGTTCTTCATCGCGTAAAACCCGTGAAATCACCGGCCGAATGGCGGAACTGGCAGACGCGCCGGACTTAAAAGTCTGCCGACGGCTGCAACAAACCCCGGTTTTTTCGGCGTTTTGGCGCGATTCGGTTTCCAGAGATTCCGAGGATTGCGGCCGTTTTCGGTCGATTCTGTGAGGAATTCTGTACAGGGTCGGGGGACAATGCCCCGGTGGACACTCTGTTAAGTGAGAACGTGGTTATAAAGCGGGCGAGCGGTTAACCTGAGTCAGCGGGTCCGGCCGCCAGTCCCCCATAAATGCGCCGTTCGCCCGCGCCGGAGCGGTTTCGTGCGCCTGAAAGCGACCGCGTAAGGAGCATCATCCAAACGAACCGCGCCGTCCAGATTGCACGGGCGCCGCCACCGGGCTTGCCGCCATCCGAATCCTTGCTGTTAATACGTCTATACCTGCGCTTCCGCGAAGTATTCATCCGAGGCGAGCAGTTGCGAGATGACGAGTTCGTCGGTGCTCCCTTTGTCGAGTTCGCCCGCAAAGTACGCCAGGGCGCCGGGGTCGGCAGGCCGATCCATGAACTGCTGGAAGAGCGAGTTGACGCGCAGGCGATGATACTCGTCGCTGTCAAAGATCGACGCGGCGACGTCGCCGGCCGACCAACCTTTTGACATCAGCCCCCCGAAATAAGTCACGGCAGCAGGCTCGATCTGGCGGCCGAGAGCGTCGTGAAAGGCGGCGCTCAAAAATCCCTCGACCGTTCCCCCGCCGCGCTTCTGAAAATACTCCAGCGAGCTGACCAGGGCCTGCGACATGCCCTCGATGGTGCCGCCGTCGTAGAGATAAGCTGACCAATAGGCTAGGCCCCCCGCGTCCGGCGCTCGCCCCAGGTACTGCTCATAAAGGGCCGTCACGGTGTCATGCTGAAACTCCTCGAACGAGGCGATCTTCACCATCCGAAATGCGACCTGCTGGCGTGGCACCCCCTGGGTCTGCTCGGCCACCCAGTAATCCAGTCCCTGCAGTTCCGCTTGCCGGCCAAACAGATCGCGGTAGATCTCCTGAATGTAATTCTGGTTGGGGCTGCCGACCGCCGAGTTCGCAAGCCGTTGTTCGTGGATGGTGGCGAGGGCCGAAACCGTAGCTGAGGTGCCGGTGGTGACTCCTCCCGCCGTCTGGTCGATGCTGACCTTGATCGTGTCGTGCCCCTCGTCGAGATACTCGTGTGAGCCGGTGACCGCGTAGGTGCCTGAGGCGAGGGTGATGCTCCCAACCGAGGCTGTGCCGTCGCCCCAGTTGATCACGGCGCTGAAGTCACCTGCGCTGAGCGAGACGTTGGTGTCAGTGAACGTGGCGACGGTCACGCCCGTCAGCGCGCTGAATTCGTAGCCGCTCACCGCTACGCCGCTGGCGGCGATGCCATCCCCTCCGGTACCGGTGGCCGAAGCAATCGCCGCGGTGCTCGTCGCCGTGACGGCCGCAGCGGTCTCGTGCGAGATCGTGACGTGAATGGCGAAAGTTCCATCTTGCGCGTAGGTGTGCGCACCGCTGATGGTGAAGGCGTGTGTGTTCGGGTCGACCGAGAGCGCGCCGGGGGTGGCGCTCGTGCCGTCGCCCCAGTCGATCGTAGTCGCGTAGTCGGCCAGCGTTTCGGCGCCCCCCGGATCGGCAAACGTCGCCACGGTCTCCGATGCACCTAATGTGCCCGCGGTCGCTGGGTACGCAAAGCCGCCGGTGACGACCACGGCTGGATCGGATGCTGTGATGGCCAGCGTGCCGGTGACCGGAGAAGCCGCTCCTGACGCGATGCTGAACGCGAACGAATCGGCGCCTTCCTCGGTGGACTGATAGGTGACGTTTCCGTCGTTGATGTCTTGCTGCGAGAACGAGCCGCCTGTGACGAGCGGCGCTCCCTTGTCGGTGAGGGTGCCGAGCGTCGGCGCGGCGGTGACTGTGTAGACGATGGTCGATGCCGAGGCGGAGCTGTCGGAGTCAGTAGTTTCGAGCAGAGTGCTCGTTAAAGTGGCCGACGACCCTTCGGTGGCGGAGGCCGGCGAGTCGTGAACCAGCGTCAGGATCGGCGTGTTGCCGCCGGCCGCGACGGTGAGCGTACCGTTGACCAAGGCGAACGTGTAGTTCGCGGCGTTGAGCGTACCGATCCCAACGGTGATCGGGTAGCTGCCGACGCCGCTGGTCGAAGTCGCGGTGGTGCTCAGGCCGGCCGTGCCGCTGACGGCACTCGATGTATCGCCGTTGACAAAACCGGTGATCGTATCGGTGAGCGGTGGAACGGTCGCCCCGGAGACCATCGTCTTGTCGTCGGCCGTGACCGTGAGCGTGGCGGGCGTGATGGTGAGCGTTCCGTCGACGAAGGCAAACGTGTAATTGGCAGCGCTGAGCGTGCCGAGCGAGACGTCGATCGGGTAGTTGCCGACGCCGCTGGCCGAGGTGGCCGTCGTGCTCAGACTCGCCGCGCCGCTGACCACGCTGGCCGTATCGCCGTTGACGAACCCAGTAATCGTGTCGGTCAGCGCCGGAACGGCCGCTCCGTAGACCATCGTTTTGTCGTCAGCCGTGACCGTTAACGTCAACGTGGCGGGAGAGACCGAGAGCGTACCGTTGACAAAGGAGAACACGTAGTTCGCGGCGTTGAGCGTACCGAGCCCAACGGTGATCGGGTAGTTGCCGACGCCGCTGGCCGAGGTGACAGTCGTGCTCAGGCTCGCGGCGCCGCTGACGACGCTCGGCGTATCGCCGTTCACGAAGCCGGTGAGCCTGTCGGTCAGCGCTGGAACGGATGCCCCAAAAACCATGGTCTTGTCGTCGGCCGTGACGGTGAGCGTCGCCGGCGTCACGGTTAGTGTGCCTTTGACAAAGTTGAAGGTGTAGTTCGGGGAACTAAGAGTTCCCTGCCCGACCGTGATGGCGTAGCTACCGACCGCGCTAGCTGATGTGGCTGACGTGCTCAGACCGGCCGTGCCGCTCACGACGCTCGACGTATCTCGGTTGACGAAGCCCGTAATCGTGTCGGTGAGCGGCGGGTTGGCCGACCCATAGACCTGCGTCTTATCGTCGGCGGTGACCGTGAGTGTGGCGGGCGTCACGCTGAGCGCACCGTTGGCAAAGGCGAACGCGTAATTGGCGGCGCTCAGTGTGCCACTTCCGGGCATAGTAGCATAAATGCCGACTCCGCTGGCCGAGGTGGCGGACGTGCTCAGGCTCGCCGCCCCAGTGACCACGCTCGTCGTATCGCCGTTGACGAAGCCCGTGATCGTGTCGGCGAGCGCCGGAACGGCTGCCCCGTAGACCATCGTCGCGCTGCCGGCCGTGACGGTCAGCGTGGCCGGAGTCACGGTGAGCGTTGCGCCGATGAAGGCGAATGTGTAGTTGGCGGCGCTGAGCGTGCCGAGCGAGACGTCGATCGGGTAGGTGCCAACACCGCTGGCCGAAGTGGCGGTGGTAGTGATGCTCGGCGCGCCGCTGACCACACTGGCCGTATCACCGTTGACGAAGCCCACGATCCTGTCGGTGAATGCCGGAACCGCAGATCCGTAGACCATCGTCTGGTTGTCGGCCACGACGGTTAACATCAACTTGGCAGGCACGATCGAGAGGGTGCCGCCGAGGATGTGGAATGTGTAGTTTGCCGTGGCGAGCGTACCCTGTCCGGCAGTGATGGGGTAGTTGCCGACTCCGCTGGTCGAGGTGGCCGTTGTGCTCAGGCTCGCCGCGCCGCTGACCACACTGGCCGTATCGCCGTTGACAAAACCCGTGATCGTGTCGGTCAGTCCGGGAACGGTCGCCCCGAAAACCATCGTCTTCGGGTCAGCCGTGATCGTCAGCGTGGCCGGCGTGACTACTTGCGTGAGCGAACCTTGGCTCAGCTCGAAGCTGCCGGTGTCGCCCGTGTAGTGGGCGACAATCGTATGCGAACCGGCACCCAGGCTTGAGACGCTGAGGCTGGCCTCGCCGTCGCAGTTGACAACGGTCAATGGCACCGTTCCTAAATCCTGGCCCGTGGTCGTATCGACGAAGTCGACTGCACCGCTCGGAGTTCCGCTCGCCGCGCTGACCGTGGCGGTGAGCGTCACGGATTGCCCGTAGGTTGAGCCGTTGGGCGCACTACTGGTGACCGTGGTCGTTGACGGCACCTGCGAGAGTTGGGCATCGCCATCCTCCTGAATCGTAATCTGCGCCGTGCCAATTCCAATGGTCGGTCCGCCCATGGGATTCGAGAGGGTCAAATCAAAAACGGGCGCGTTGTTCTCAAGCAACTGGTCGTTGAGGATGGGAATGGTGATCGTGGTTTGCAACAACAGGGCTACGTCGCGTTCGGAGAACGTCAGCGTGCCGGAAACTGCCGTGTAGTCGACGCCGGCGGTCGCGGTGCCGTCGTGCGTGGCGTAGTCGACGGTGACGTTCCCGAGCGGCAGCCCCCCGTTCTCATCGAGCGAGCGATTGAGCGCGACCGTGACGGTCAGGGCCGCCTTGTTTTCGGCAACTGTATACGTGGGAGACGTGATGTCGATCTGGCCTGGAATCCCGTAGATGGTCTCGGTCACGGGATTGTCGGGGCCGATGACGGCGTCACCGACGGCATTGCTTAAAGTGACCAAGAATGTCCGCGTGTCCGGGAAGTCATGACCGGGCAGGATCGGCACCGAGAAGTGGGCGCTGGCTTGACCGGGTCCGAAAAACAGCGTGCCCGACTCCGCCGTGTAATCGCTGCCCGCCTGGGCGGTCCCGTCGCTCGTGGCGTAATTGACTTGGACCACTCCGCTGGTTCCGCCGCCATCGGCCAGACCTGTGACGGGATTTACTCGTACGACCGTGACCAACGCCGTGCCGGAGTTTTCGATGAACCCACCGGAGTTACCTTCGTTGTTAATGGTCTCGACGACCAGGACATCGGATGGCGGAGGAATATCGCTGTTCAAAATGGCTACACTTCCCTGTCCCAGTCCGTCGACGATGAGCGCGCCGCCGGTGGGATCGCTGAGCACCACCTTGAACGATCCGGGATTGTCATTCAGGTGATCGTCGAGGACGGGGACGTCGATCTCCGCCTGGGTCTGGCCTGGCTGGAACGTGAGGGTGCCACTCGTGGCGACGTAATTCGTGCCCGCCTTGGCCGTGCCATCGACGGTGGAGTACGACACTTGTTCGGTTGTGCTGGTTTGGCCCAAACGGTCGACCTCGATCGCCGCCTGGCCAGCGTTTTCTTTGACCTGCGATTGACTTTTGATGTCAAAAGCGCCGTTCTGGTCTTCGGGGTCGTCGATCGTCAGTACGCTGGTGGTGGTTCGACCGAGCACGGCGCCGCCAGTCGGGTTGCCGATCGTCACTTGCAGCGTTAGTGGGCCGCGATAAACGGGCGTCTCGCGATTGTTATTGATGAAGTTATAAGCATAGCCGAAAGTGATTTGGGCCGTGGTTTGGCCGGGTGCGAAAATGACCGTGCCGAAGTTGTCTTGGTAGTCCATGTTGCCGGCGGTGCCGCCAGTCACGCGGAATTCAACCGAGACCGTTCCCTCGGTGCCGCCCGTTCGCGTGAGCGTAAACGATGACGGGGGCGCGCTGCCCTGTTCTTGCGATTGAAGTGCGAGGACCTTGTCGACGTAATAGGTTGGGCTCGCAAACTGAATCTGGCCGGCCGAGCCGCTATCAGCGACGGTGACGTCGGCGGTGTTCACGGCGCCGAGGCTCGCGCCACTGGGGTTCGAGAGCAGAATGTGAAAGTCTTTGTTGCCATCGGCGAGGCCGTCGTCTTGGACGGGAACGGTGATGGCCTGGCTCGTGACGCCGGACGCGAACGTGAGTGTGCCCGTTTCGGCCGCGTAGTTGACGCCCGCGGCGGCGCTGCCGTCGTGGGTGGCGTAATCGACCTTGGCCGTGGCCGACGTGTCACCGCTGCGCGCGACGACGATCACGGCGGAGCCGCCAGTCTCGGTGACGAGGTAGGTTGGGGCCGAGAACTGGATGTCGCTGGCGTCGACGGCGGCGACTACCGGCACGCCTTGTGAGAAGAGCGAAGTGTTTGGGAAAGGAATGGGAAGCGGGCCCGACGGCGGCGGCGCTGGCGTGGCCGTGGCGGTGATCCACTGGCCGATCGGCACGGCCGCGTCCAGCGGTATCAGGAATTGGACCGAGCCGGTGTCGTCGACCAGCACGGAGATCGACTGCAAGTAGGTTTGTCCGTCGCCGAATCCAGTCGCATTTACTTTGTCGTTGGCGAAGAAGTCGACGTCATACCGCGTGAATGGCGTGCCCGTCAGAGAGCCGGTTACAACCGTTCCTCGCGGATCGAAGACGGCGGAGCCTAAAACCGGGGGAGCCTGGGCCAGTTGAACGCCGCGGTTTTCGGCATAGGTCGACGCCGCGGCGTTGATATCGGTAATCAGCCCTGGCCCGCTGTTGTCGAAAATGTCGTTGCCGCGCACGGTGTTGCCGTTGCCGAATGGGATATTGACGCCCCGGCCGCCGTTGAAAGCGATCGTGTTGCCCGCGCCCGGGCTGACACCGCCGATGGTTTCGTCGCTGGCCAGCAAGTTCGAGATGACGATAGAAACCCCGTCTCCCGCGTTGCCCAAGACGCGCGTGCCGGTCACGTCGGTGCCGATCTTGTTTCCTTGGATGACGTTTCCGGACGAGATCTCGCCGCCGTCGGCGAGCAATAGCGGGTCGCTGATGCGAATGCCGTCGCCGCCGTTGTCCGAGATGACGTTGCCGGCACCCGGCGACACGCCCCCGATGACAGCGTTGAGAATGGGCCCGTCGTTGACGGTGACGCCGTCACCGCGATTGCCTAACGCCTTGGTTCCTGTCACATCGGTCCCGATGAAGTTTCCCTGAATCACGAGGCCGGTATTCTGAGTGGGCCCTAGGACCGAGATGCCGCTTGCAGCGCTGTCGGAAATAACATTGCCTGCGCCGGGCTGAGAACCGCCAATGGTCGCGTTGCCTGCTGCGACGTCGATGCCGTCGTCGTTGCCGTTTGGAGCATTGGGGCCGAAACCGTTGCCGATCGCGATCGTTCCGGTGTAATCGGTTCCGATCAGGTTCCCCTCGACGATAGCGCCGCCGGCACCCCTCAAAATGATCCCGCCTTGTTCGTTGCCGGAGACGAGATTGCCTTCGCCGGGAAGATCGCCGCCGATGGTGTCGCTCTCACCTACGTCGTCGATGCCGTACCCATAGTTGCTCAGGGCTTTGGTTCCCGTGACGTCGGTGCCGATGCGGTTCCCCTGGATAGTGTTGTTGTGGCCACTGAGCGAGATTCCCGTGCCGACTCCGGAGATGAGGTTACCCGCGCCGGGCTCGGCGCCGCCGATGGTGTTGAAAGCTGGGATTTCGCTGGCGGAAGTTGAGAGGAGGGAGACACCGGATGCGCCGATTGACGCCGTGCCGGTAATATCGGTGCCGACATAATTCCCCTGCACCAGGTTGTAAATGGCGGCGCCAGAGAGATCCACGCCCCCGGCTATGATGTTCCTCGCCGCGGCGGTCGTGCCGCCGACCAGGTTGTTGGCGGAGAAATTGCTTGTAATGTCGTCACCTCTTATGACCACTATTCCGCCGCCTGTGTCGGGCGACAGATTGACCGTGCCCGTCACATCGGTGCCGATCAAGTTGCCCTGTACGACATTGCTGCTGGCGTTGAGGATGCCAAGGTCGCCGTCGATGACGTTGCCGGCGCCGGCCGTCAGTCCGCCGATGGTATTGGAGGGGGCTGAGATTTCGACGCCGACACCGGAGTTCGACAAGAGCGCCGTGCCGGTCAGATCGGTGCCAACATAGTTTCCCTCGATGCGGTTGCCGGTCGCGTCCACGCCGGTCACGTCAAGGGCGAGAATGACGTTGCGCGCTGCGGCGGTCGTGCCGCCGATGAGGTTGTCGGGCGAGCCGTTGATGAAAACGTCCCCACCGGCCGCACCGTTCACGAACGCACCTCCGCCCAGGTCGGGCATGCCGCTGGTGCCGGTCACGTCGGTGCCCAGGAAGTTGCCCTCAATGGTATTACCGCCAGGACCACTCAGCTCGACGCCGCTGCCGCTAAAGCTGTGGATCGCCAGCCCGCGGACGATGCTGCCGCCGCCGGTGATGTGCAGGCCGTCGGCGCCCGCGCCCGCCTGCGATCCGTCGATCTCGACCAGCGGCAGGCCCTGGTAGCCCGGCTGACTCGTGCCGTCGATGATCACCGGGTCGGTAATAGCGGGCAAGGCGGATTGAGGCTGAATGACCCGGTCCGAATTGGGCAGATCGAAGTCGATGACGTCCTGGCCGGGATGGGCATTGGCGGCCACGATCGCCTGGCGGAGCGTGAACAGCCCGCAATCGGCATCCGGCGTGTCGCTGCCGGTGTTGACGATGAGCACCATGGGGTTGGTGGGAGTCAGCGCCAAGCCGGCCGAGAACGCCGACGTCTCGTTGTCGTTCAGACTGGCCGTGGCGGTAATGAGGCTGCCCGTAGCGGCCGAGGCGGCCAGCGTGGCGTCGAACGATGCCTGGCCGTTGCTGTCGGTGGTGACGTTGACTGAGCCAAGGAGAGACTGCCCCTGGGGGCCACCGGATTGATTGGCTTGGTCGGTGGCGTAGAAGTCGATCTTAAACGACGACATGGGCGTGCTCGTGAGTGTTCCCGAGACGAAGGTCTCTCCACCGTAGCTGGCCGCGCTGGCCAGCACCGGGGCACTCTGCGACTCGTTGGCATTTCCGCCGCTGGCCAGCTCGATGCCTAAGCCCTGGTTGGCGAAGATCGAGTTGGACTCGATGAGATTATCGATTCCTTGCGCAATCTTGACGCCCGGGCCGGCATTGTAGGCAATGGTGTTGCCGGTCTTCGGTTGAGAGCCGATCGTGTTGCCGTTCGATCCGCCGTCGATGACGACTCCGGGCCCGCCGTTGCCCAGCGGGCTGATGCCGTCGGCCTGCGTGCCGATGAAGTTGTTCGTTATCTGGTTATTCTTGGCCAGGGCGCCATGAATCGAAATGCCGCCCGCCAGATTGCCCGAGATGACGTTGCCGCCGTCGATGGTGCTCGGCCGGCCGGAACCCGTGGCGTCGCTGTCGGTGTCGGCGTTGTCCTCCTTGATGTCGTCATCGCCGTCGTTATCGGGATCGTTCGTTACTTTCTCGATTTCGACCCCGAACAGTCCGTTTCCTTCGGCCGTCTTTCCGCCGGCGTCGGCGCCGATCAAGTTGCCGGCGATCAGCGCCGAGCCGGCGCTGAGCACGTGGATGCCGTCGCCCGAAAAGTGACAGATGACGAGATCCTGGATGGTGGCGAAGCCGCTGGCCACGGTGAGTCCGTCGGCGCCGACGCCCGCCGAGCTGCCGTCGAGCACGACCAGCGGCGCGCCTGCGAAGCCGGGCTCGGTCGAGCCGTCGATCGTCACGCCCGCCGTGATCGCCGGCAACGACGACAACGGCTGGATCGTTTGCGGCCCCGTTCCGGGCAAATCGAACGTGATTGTGGATCTCGGATTGGCGTCGGCGTTGAGAATCGCCTGCCGCAGCGAGCCCGGCCCGCTGTCGGCCGTGTTGGTGACCGTGTAGGGGTCGGGGAACCCGGGTGCACCGGGATCGACGATGATTCCGTTCGCAGTAATGTCGTCGTCGCCCGTCGCCCCATCGATCAGGTGCAACTTGATCGTGCTGCCGTTGATCTCGGCCCCGGTGTGGTTGGGGTTTCCGTCCCAGTTCCATTCGTACCAGTGACCGGTCGTACCGCTTGGTCCTGGCAGATACCGCCAGTAGCTGGTAGGCGCGGTTTGGATAAATGGCAGGGTCATCGTGACGATGACCGAGGCGCCGGGCTGAAGCCCCGTAAGCTGGAAAGAAACGAAGCCAAGACCGAATTGGGTATTCGAGGGCGGCCCCCCGTCGTTTGGGTCAGGGTTCTGCGTCGACCAGGCGTTCTGGAACTGTACGCCAGACGTCTGCACCGACAACGTGATGTAGCTGTTATTGAGGACGTCTGGAATCGACACCAGGCTGCGACTGCTGTTGCCCGCAGTGGGCGACTGGGCCTCGATCGCGTCGGACACGCCGTCGCCAACGCTATCCGTCTGCACCGTGACCGCATTCGAGAACTGCGAAGTGTTGCCGCTTTGGTCCGTAGCGGTCGCGCGCACGAACCACCCGTCTGGAATGTCGCTTGGCAGGGCGAGGTCGAACAGACCGATGCCTCCCTTCGTGGTCGTCACGGTTACGCCCGTCGGGCTTACCTCCACGCCCGTTGCCGAACTCGCTGGCAGCGAGGGAAAGATAATCTTTTCCGCATCATCGTTTTCAGAGCCGTCGGCGTGCTGAGAGCTGGCGCCCGCGAAGAACTGTAGAAAGTACTTTGTGTTCGGCGAGCCTATCATCTCCCCCGCGATTCGGTGACTCTGCCCCGTAGTCGCCAACTCAAGAACAGGCGGGCTCTGCTGAGCATTCCCGCCAGGACTGAGATCGATACCAAGCTTGGAGTTGAGAAATATCCGATTGTTCCCGATCGAGTTGTTGTCGCTTTTCTGGAAGACTATTATTCCGTCGTCGCTGTTATGGGAAATAGTATTGCCGGCTGCGGTATCGGCGCCGCCGATAAGGTTGTTCGAGGAATTCAAATGAATGACGATCGCATCGCCGGCGTTGGAGTTAGTGCTCGTAGTGAAGCCGGCGCAGCCGGAGATGTTGTTTCCTTGAATCTTGTTTCCATTCGAGTTGCTTTCGATAATTACCCCGGCCCCATTACCCAACATCCAGTTGCCCGGCGCCGTCCCCGCGGTCTGCGTTGAGCCCCCTATGACGTTGTTGCTGGAGTTTGTGATTACAATCGCCACTAAGTTTGTGAAGCCTTGCTGCGGGGTTCCCTGAAGGTCAGTGCCAATTAGATTGCCGGCGACTGTGTTGGAGTTCGAGCTTTGGCTCAGGGCAACGCCAAACAGACCATCAGCGGCGATGAAATTAGCCAGCGACTTTGTCGGATCACTATTGCCTGTTCCAATTAGATTTGCGCCGGCATTGGATAAAATGATCCCGGTGTGTCCGTTCCCGGCGTGTTGACCCGCCGAACCGCCTCTCTGAAGGCCGATCAGGTTGCCTTGGACAACCGTGTCCGAGGCAGTCACGATCGCAATCCCATTGTTGGCGTTGTTAATAATAGTATTCCCTTGCGCCGCGCCGCCGATGTAGTTTCCTGACGCCAACTCGTTGACCATGACACCGTCGTTTGCGTTGGCAGCCAGAGTATTGTTTTCGATGTGATTCCCGCCGGACGCACTTCCGATGATCAGTATTCCATTACCGAGCGATTCATTTGGATCGGCTCCCAGAGACGGATTTTGATTTGTCTGAGTATTCGCGATTTGGTTGCCTAGCGTGCTGTCGGGGTCGCCGATCGTATTGCCGGGGGCATTGTTAATCTCGATGCCGACTCCGAAATTTGGAATCGTGGTGCTGGCCTGGCTGTTGGTGCCGATGAAGTTGCCGGTGAAATGATTCCCCGAGGCGCCGTTCGACACCGCGATGCCGCCGCGCAGATTTCCGGAGATCACGTTGTTGAAGACGATGGTCGCGCTGGCGGGGCCAACAATCAGCGACAGGCCCGTGATGTCGATGCCGAATCCGGCGTTGTCGATAGGCACGCCAGCCGCGTTGTCGGTGCCGATGTAGTTGCCGGAAATCCGTGTCTCGATCGTGGGGGAGTCGCTTAACAGGATGCCGTCGAACGTATTGCCTGAAATTACGTTCCCGCCCTGACTGAAAGAGGTGGCGCCGATGATCGTGCCGGGCGTGCTCGAGATCGAGATTCCGTACTTCTGCGTCGCGGAGTTCGCCAGGGCGGCCGTGCCGCTGGCGTTCAAGCCGATGACGTTGTTCTTTATGACATTGTTCGCGGCGGCGTGCTCCAGATCGATTCCGTCCGCGGCATTGGCGGAGATGACGTTCACCCCCGTCGCGCCGTCGGCGCCGATCTGGTTTGCCCCAGCCCCGCCGGTAATGACCACGCCGCTGGCGTTCGCATCGCCGGGAAGGACAGGTTTGGCCCCGTTGCCCACCGCCGTGGCGCCGTCTGCGGCAACGCCGATGTAGTTGCCGCCTACCACATTACCGGAGCTCGCCTTGCCCTCGATTGCCACGCCGTCGCCGTTGTTTCCTGAGATGACGTTGCGCAGGCCGGTGATATTGCCAGTCTTGTCTCGATAGACGCCGATGTAGTTCGAGGCGGCGCCGTCGATGTGGACCCCGTTAGCGCCGTTAGCGCGCTTGAATGTTGCCGATCCGTCGTTCCCCACGCCGATGTAGTTGCCTTCCACTACGTTGCCCGTCGTCACCACGGTCCCGCTGCCCGCGATGCCGTTGGTGTCGTTGATGTCAATGCCGTCAAGAACGCTGTTGTCGATGTAATTGCGCGCGGTCGCCGCGGTTCCGCCAATGATGTTGCCAGCGGAGTCGACAATGTCGATACCGGTTCCGTTGCTGGGAGCCGCCGCGCCTGGGCCAACGAGCCCTTCCACGATGCCAAAGCCGTTGGCGACGACCTGATTTGTCGCGGCGCCGTCCTCGATCAACAGGCCGTTGTTGGTGTTCCCGGCGATGGTATTGCCGAGAAGCTGGGGCGGAGCGTTGCTGAAGGTCTGGACGTAGCCTACGAAGTTGCCCGAGGCCTGGTCGGTAATGACGATGCCGTCCTGGTTGGGGATCGGGTGAGTAACATCATTGTCGGCGCCGATGCAGTTGTTCTGCACGTAGTTGCCGGTCGACTTGCTGCCCGTGATCACCACGCCTTCCAGCGTGTTGCCGCTGATCACGTTCCCGGCGTTACCGTCTCCGACGACGTTGTTGGCCGCGTCCAGGATGACCACGCCGTTGACGTTGGCCAGCGGCGACTTGCCGTCCGCCGTGACGCCGATGTCATTGCCCTCGAGGATGTTGCCGTTCGACCCGATGGCGATCAGCACGCCTTCGCCCGTGGCGGCGCTGCCGTTCTGGGCAGGTGTGCCGTTGCCGGAGATCAGGTTTCCGGCCCCGGCGGCGCTGCCCCCGATCGTATTGTTCGAGGGCCCCGCCGTTTGGCCGGTGAAGCTGCTAATTTCCACGCCTGCCCTGGCGTTCGCCAGCTTCAGAGTGCCGGTCTCGTCGGTGCCGGTGTAATTGCCTTCCGCCGTGTTGAGTGTGACCCGAGGGCCCGCCATCAGAACGCCGTCGTTAAGATTGCCCGAGATGACATTGCCGGCGGTCAGTTGCGCGGGGGCGTTCAGTTGCACAAGGGTGTTCAGGCCGCCGATCACGTTGAGCGACATCGAGACCGATGGATCGGTGGAGTTGTTGTCTAGCTCAACGCCGTTCTGGTTGCCCAAGGGAACCGTCTGTTTGTTGCCCTGCGCATCGGTGATCAAATCCGTGTCGAGCGTGCCCGTCACGTCCGTGCCAATGTAATTTCCCAGCACAAGGTTGCCGGCCGCGCCTTGATTAGCCACGGGTATCGCCAATCCATATTCCGTGGCCGCGTCGGAAACGATCTCCACGCCATTGTGCAAATTAGCGGAAATGACGTTGCGAGTACCCGGCTGCGTGCCGCCGACGACATTCGAGCTGGCGTCTTCCAGGCGGACGCCATCATGGCCGTTGGGCACGGGCGTGATGCCGTCGGCCCCGAGGCCGATGAGATTGGTCGCCACCTGGTTGCCGCTGCCGCCGACGATCAAGACGCCGTCCGCGCCGTTGCCGGCGATGACGTTGTAGGCGAATGCAGAGGGCTGGTTCGTCGTCGGGTCAACGCCGCCGATGAAATTGTTGGACGCAAAGCCGAGGCCCGCCTGTCCGATCGGCGGAGCCAGCGCCACGCCGTCGAGTTTGTTCGGGACCGGTTTTTCGCCAGTCACGTCGGTGCCGATGTAGTTGCCGTTGATGTAGTTGTGGGTGTCGGTGGCGGTGGAGAGAAAGATGCCGGTCTCGGTGTTGCCAGAAATGAGATTACCGGTGGCGAACTGGCCGGTGGGCAGGACCACGCCGCCGATGAGATTGTAAGACGAGTTGAAGATGTCGATCCCGTTGAGGTTTGGCGCCGCGGTCTGGCCGGTCTTGTCAGTGCCGATGAAGTTGCCTTGGATCGTGTTGTTGATGCCGGGGCCGGTGTTGTGTGCGGCGTCGATGGTGCCGTCGAGCACGATGCCGAAGCCGTTGAAATTGTTGATGATCAAGCCTTTGACGGTGTTGCCGCCGGCCTTGAACACCAGCCCGTCCGATTGTGCCGTCCCACCGATCTTGCTGCCGTCGATGTCTATCTGCGGCTGCCCGGGGGCGTAGCCAGGCTGCGTCGTGGCGTCGATGATAACCGGCGCCGTGATCACGGGCAGGTGCGCGGTTAGTGAGATGATCTGCACGCCGCTGCCGGGAATATTGAAATTGATGACATTCGGTCCGGTGCCGTTCATGTGGGGATTGAGGTCGGACTCCGAGATGGCTTCCGCCAAGCCCACATCGGCGCCATTGAAGGCAAATGGATTCAAATCCGTGACGGTGATGGCAGCGAGCAAGGTGCGAGCTTCCAGTGCCTCAACATGAAAACGGGCCGGCCGCAGCCTCTTTTTCCGCCGGCGGACGACCGACTGGCCAGCCAAACGATCGAGAATCGAATCGAGCGACATACCGCTCCTCCCGCAGCAAGGCAAAACACCCTGAAAGTCGCCCTACTACAGTGCGATGAGCGGCGGAGGGTTCTCCAATGGATTCTTGAGGCTTTTTGCGGCTCTCGCCGTCCTGAATGATGAATAAGACTCGCCACCCCGCTCCTCGGTAGCAAAATGGTCTTCTTCACCATCCGGACGAGCCGGATGGGTCGGAAAAAATCGGGCGTTTTGCGGCTAGCACACCATTTTTCCACCATCCAGGCAAGCTGGATGGGGCCAAGACGCACAACCTTAGAAAGCCAGCGCCCAACAGCGTTGAGTGCGGTGACGCTACCCGCCTCGAAACATGAGCTTGCTCAACAGCAGCCCTAAGCCAAAGCCAATGACCAATCCCGCACCAATAAGTCCCAGGACATCAGCCCCGTGAAGCGCCCGAGCGCGGGGATTACCTAAGGCGTTCAAGAGTGGGGGAACCCCGAGCATCAACATGAACAGACCGACGATGATCCGTATGCGCCCTTGATGGTGCTCCCGCTTGGCGTTGGCTGCTGCTCGCTCGCCCGGCTCTCCTCGCTCTGTGGGTGTTCGATAGCCGTTCTCGCTTATGGCACGCATTGCGCTAGCCTCCACCTTGAATCACCTACTACAGTGCGAAAAGCGGTCGAAGATTCTCCAATAGATTCTTGAGTTTTCTTTTGTGAAAGAATGCCTCGGCCGGCCAGTTGTTTGTCAAAACGCATCAGTTCCCTAGGGATTGTGCTTGATCGGCAGCATCTCCTCCGCCTCGGCGCGAAGGAGTTGGGCCTCGAGCCAATCCTGGGGCAAAACGTTGGCCGGACGCTCGGGGCTCGGCGGACCTTGTCGCTGAAGCCATTCGATGCCCTTGTCCAAGCATTGCCGGGCCTCGTCGGCGTGGCCCAAATGGTGGTGAACCAACGCCAGTGCGAACCAATTGAGGTCGGAGGACCTCCAGCTATCGACGTTGGCCCTGGTGAAACTTTGCAGAGCCTCGTCGAACTGACCGGCGCGATACTGCGCCAGGCCCAGGACATGGAAGCACCAGGAATGCTGATCGCTGGCGAGGGCCTGGTTCGCCCACTGGACGAGACGAGCGGCACCAACCGGACTGTTGCGCACCATCGCGCAACTGCGCGCCAGGATGTAGCCCTCGGTCTCTGCCGCGTGTTGGATCATGTTGTGGCAAAAACGATCGTAACCCTCGCGATCTTGGCGAATCAGGAACAAACAGGCGTAGGCGAAGGCGTCGTCGTCCAGCGGCCGCGACGAGAGGTCGGCCCGGGCGTATTCGGCGGCCGCCTGGTCCCATTGGCCCAGCCGGACGTACTCGCGGGCCTGGCCTGTTGCCCGCGCAATTGCGGCGGGAGCCAAGAGGCCGAGATCGACGCCGACTTCCAGCGGCGGCTGAGCCTCGGCCTGCTCCGTCGGCGGATAAGGTGGCGCGTCCCAATCGAGACCCAGCTTCGCCAGCTCGGTGCGGATGCGGCGCAGATTCCACACGGCCAGGCCGTTGGTGGTCGCGACGATCAGCTTGCTGGCGTCTGGCGTGAACGCGGCCGGGCGGGCCGTCTGCTCCGGGTCTTCCAACTGAGCCAATTCACGCCCCGTCGCCAGCTCGACCAGGCGATAGACACCGTTGGTTTGTGCGAGGACCACCAGTTCGGCGGTGGCCGCGACCGGTTCGCCGGGGCCGAGCTGTGGACCCGGCTCCCAGGTGCCCGGTTCCCAGGTGTCTGTGGCATACACCCGGCCATTGTCCATACCAGTGATGAGCCAACGTCCATCCGGACTGAAGCGGCAGTGGTTGGGAGGCCCGGCGGACCATTCGCGAAGACTGTTGCCGGTAGCCGCCTCAAAAACCTCGGCCCAGTGGAAATCGTCGCTGCACGCCACCCAACGGCCGTCCGGGCTGACGCTGCACCTTGCGGTCGATTTGCCCGCGTTCACCCGTCGTGGCGCGGGCGCATTGGGGTGCAGGATCCAGCCGCCAGCGAACGGCCCCATGCCGTACCCGTTCCACATGGCCTGGGCGACAACCTGGCCGTCATGACTGGCCGCGATCTCCCCGTCGCCGGGATGAAACGGCAGACGCTCCGGAGGGCCGATGAGGAGTCGCCCGGCGCTTACCGGGTCCGCACGAACCGGCCAGCGGAAGAAACCTTCGAAGGCGTTGGTGAGCAGGTTGCCCGCTGCGTCGAACTGCACGCTGACGCTGCCGGAGGCAATCTGCGCCAGTTCCCTCCCCGTATTGAGGTCGAAAAACGCAACCCCATCAGCCAAACCAACGGCTGCCAGGGCACCGCCGGGATGCACCGCGGGGCTCTTGGCGTTGTTGCCTGTGACTTTCTGATTGCCGGCATGAATCAGACATCGGTACTCCTCGCCCCCCGCGAACGACCACAGGCCGATGCGGTTGTTGTGTGTGCCGACTCGAGCAGCGGCTAACCGTTCTCCGCTACGGTCGAAGCGCAGTCCCGTGGCCCAAGCCAGCGCGTGGGTAGAAAACGACGGCTGCTCGGAAAGCACATCGAAGAGGGTGACATGGTTTGACCAGCCACGTGAAACGAGGCGATGCCCGTCGGGGTGAAAGAGAAGGCAGGAGCAGCCCTGGGCCATTCCGCCCTGGAGGGTGCGGGCCGGTTGCAAGTCGCCGGCGCCGGGATCAAAGGCATATTCTTGAATCTGGCCGCCGTCTCCTTGCGAAACTACGAGGGTACGCCCGTTGGGGCTCCAGGCGCAGTGCCCATTATTGCCCGGCCAAGGAGGCATGGCCGAGGCCATGACGGCGCCGCTGGCCAGGTCGCGAACCTGCACCACGCGCTGGGAGTAGGAGCAGGCGGCCAAAAACGGCGCGGTCGGGTGCAATTTGACCCGAAGATCATGAATGATCTCCGTCGGCGCCAGCCGATACAGACGCGCAGACGCGGCCGTGTCGTAAACACCAATGCCGCCGTCCTGGTGCGCGAGCGCGAGTAGGCCGCCGTCCTGGAAATGCCAGCAATAGACTTCCTGTTCCTCAAAGTGGAGCACTGGTTGACTGCCGCTCACGTCCCACAACTGGAAGCGGCCGGAGCGGCCGCGAATCGCGAGCAACTCGCCTGGTCCAAAGCCAACTTCGGCCGGCTCGCCCAATTCGGGAAGCTGGCAGAGTTCCCTGTCATCGGCCACGCGGCGCACGGTGCAGCCGCCGTTCTCCGTGGCGCTGGCATACAAGGTGAAGTCGTCGTTCAGTTCGACCGAGCCCGTTCCCGGCGGAAGCTCGCCGAATTGGTAGGTAATGTGTATGTCCGGCAAGGCCAGCGCTGCAATGGCTTCGTTGCGCAGAGGGCCAAACCACTCCGGCGGCTGGCCCAACTTACGGCCGATGTCGGCCGCCTTGCCGAGAGCGGCCAGAGCGTCGAAACGTTGCCCCGGCCGCCGGCTGTAGCGGGCGCCGTGCGCCTGACCGACCAAGGCATCCGCTTCTCGCATGCGGGCCCGGCGTTCGGCTTGGAGGGCCCGATCCTCGTCTTCTCGAGCGTCTTTCTCTGCGGCGGTCGCCCGGATACGCGCATCGTCGGCCTCGCGGGCGCGGGCGCTGGCCTTGAGCGCAAAATAGCAAGACGCCACGGTGCCCAATATCAAAGCCGCGGAGATCAGACCACCCGTGGCGAGTGTCGCCTTGTTTCGCCGCGCGAAAGTTCGCAAGCGGTACACTGTCGACGGCGGACAAGCTTCCACCGGCTCGTTGTGCAAATAGCGCTCGATGTCGCGTGCCAGGCCGTTGGCCGTTTGATAGCGCCGGTCGCGATTTTTTTCCAGCGCCTTCATGACGATCCAATCGAGGTCGCCTCGCAGCTCGCGGACCAGCTTCTCCGGTTCGATCTTCCGCTGCTCCGAGACTGTCGTCCGCGCGTGGTTCGACTCGCTCAGGCGGGTGCTCGGCCTTGGTGGTTCTTCCTCGCGAATCAACCGCAAGGCTTCGATCATCGCGGCTTGTTTGAGCCGTTCCCGCGTCAAGGGCGTTGTCCCGGTGAGCAGCTCGTAAAGAAGCACGCCCAGACTGTAGATATCGGCCCGCGTGTCGACATCGCGAGCATTGAACTCGGCCTGCTCCGGACTCATGTACTCCAACGTGCCGACAATGCCGCCGAAGCTTGTGACTGGCGCGCGATCGCTCAATCGCTCGCCGAGCGCTTTGGCCACGCCGAAGTCGATGATCTTGGGTGCCGGCAGGCCGTCATAGGCGGCAACGAGCACATTCGTCGGTTTGATGTCGCGATGGATCACCCCTTTTTGATGGGCGTGCTGTACCGCCCGGCATACCGTTGCAAACAAGTCGAGTCGATCGCGCGGATCTAGCTGGTGTTCTTCGCAGTATCGGGTGACGGGCACTCCCTTGACCAATTCCATCACAAAATACGGGCGCCCCGACTCGGTCGTTCCCCCGTCGAACACGTGGGCGATGTTCGGATGGTCCATCATGGCCAGGGCCTGGCGTTCAGCTTCAAAGCGCGACACGACCTCGCGCGTGTCCATGCCCGGCTTGACGATCTTCAATGCCACGAGGCGGCGCACTGGCCGCCGCTGCTCGGCGACGAAAACGATGCCAAATCCCCCTTCGCCGATCTTCTCGACCAGCGTATAGGGACCGATCTGGGTGCCGGCGTCTTCCTGAATGGCGGGTGCGAAGGACAGCTCGGGGACCGTCGGCGAACGGAGAAAAACGTCGTCTTCATAGACTCGCAGCAAGCGCTCCAATCTCGCCAGCAGCAACTCGTCGTCACCGCAGGCCTGCTTCAAGTAAAGCGCGCGTGCATCGCGGGCCTCGATGTGGCAGGCCGCGTTGAAGATCAGTCGTTCATCGAGCTGTGGCATGGGCACGCGGCTCTCGGTCCACTATTCAGTGCGATAAATGCGGCCCGATTCTCCAACTCGCCGGCAGGAATGCTCACGTTCGATCGCAGGAGCGCATGTCTGCGTCCATTTCCACGCCAAGCCACGAACGCGCATAAGCCCAATCGTTGTTTGCGGTTGAGCTCGAAATGCCCAGAACTTCCGCGGCGTTTTCGATCGTGAAGCCGGCGAAGAATCGCAGCTTGACGAGCTCGGCCACGCGGGGGTCGAGCTTGGCCAATTTGTCGAGGGCCTCATTTAGGGCGATGAGATCGAGATCCGGCCCAGATGAGGCCAGGGCGATGTCTACCAATTCGATTCGCTGATGCTCGCCGCCGGCCCGCAGCGTCTGCTTATGTCGCGCCCGCTCGACGAGGATCCGCCGCATCGCCTCCGCCGCCGCGCCGAAAAAGTGTCCTCGGCTGTTCCAAAGTTGAGGGTGTTTGTCGCCCACGAGACGCAAGTAGGCCTCGTGTACCAGGGCGGTCGCCTCGATCGTCTGGCCGGGCGCCTCCCGCGCCATCTTATGTGCAGCAAGCCTCCGCAACTCATCGTAGAGCAGCGGCAGAAGTTGTTCTGCCGCCTGCGGGTTACCTTGCTGAACGGCCGACAGGCTGTCCACAATTGCGCTCATTGGCGGTCTACCTGCAAGCTGGATTCCGTTCGATCTAATGTAAATGAGTGAAACGCGGAAATCGAACATGGCCACCAGAATTACATGCTAACCAACCCAAAGAAACTGTTGATGCTGTGCATTTTCGTTTCCCAACCAAAATGGCGTGGTTATGCCGCGGTCGCTCTCCGGCGGCCCAGCTCGTAGAATGCGGTACCGCACCCTTGGTCGCGAAAGCTCACAGGAGAAAAACTCCTGTGCGTGTGCCTCTGGACGAGCCGTTTTTTATCGCGTAAAACCCGTAAAAATCAGGGCCGAATGGCGGAACTGGCAGACGCACAGGACTTAAAATCCTGTGGGGGGTAACCCCCGTGCGGGTTCGATCCCCGCTTCGGCCATATACTTACGACGCTTCGCAGAGTGCGGAAGAATTGGCGTCCCTCATGTTTCCCTCAACTCCCGAAACGTCAGGCACATAGAGGGCAGCTACGGCCGGTTTGAGGCGGTTGGCCATGTTCACGTAGATGCGCGTCGTCTCTAGCGACTTGTGTTGCATCAGCTTTTGCAGCGTGAACAGGTCCATGTCGGCCGCGTTCAGCGTGGCGAAGGCCCGCCGCAGATCATGGAAGCCGTACCGCGGCTTGGAGTCAGGCTTGACCCCGGCTGCGTCCTGTAAGCTCTGGAATTGGTCGTACAGGGCGCGCCGGTGAAGACTCCAAGGGAACACGTGCGCACCGAAGCTCCCCTCCAGTCGCCGTAGGTGCTCGACAACGACCGCATGGAGCGGCACGAGTGCGTCACGCTTGCCCTTGTTGTCGTCGGCGTGGCTAAGCGCGGTGCCGGCCTCCAGGTCGACGTCAGCCCAGCGCAGGGCGAGCAATTGGCTGATGCGCCAGCCGGTCAGGTAGGCCATCATCAGTAGCCCACGCCACCAGTCGGCCGCCGTCACGTTCGGCACGTCACCGGGCAGCGCGGCGGAGTCACACGAGCGGTACAGCTTGGCGAAGTGCTCCGGCGGCACGAACGTCGGCAGCTTTTCCGCCACCTTCTTGAACTTGAACCGCGGCACCTTGGCCAGATAGCCCCAGTCGTGCGCCGTGCGGAGCGCGGCACGCACGTACCGCAGTTCACGGTTGACCGTGGCGTTGGAGACGGTGCCGCCGCGCTTGGTTTTCTCCGCCAACCGCTTGGCCACGAACTCGTCTATCTTCTCCGCCCTGATGGTGGCCACCTTCCCAGGCTTGGCGATTCGCTCGAACGTGTCGAGAGACTGCTTCGCCGTCTGGGCGGAGTGCAGGCCCATCGTGTCGATGACCGTCGCGTCGTACCGCTTGCGGAAGTCGGCCCACGCTTCCCGGCTCTTGCTCTGGTAGGTGCCTGCCAGCAACTCGCCCTCGGTCTTGCGGGCCAGCTTCTCGGCAGCGCTCTTGCCGCGGGCGCCCGTCCCACAGCTTTTGCACCGGCGCTTGCCGTCGGGGTCGATCCACCCGACATACCACGACGCCTTGTCGGCCCCGCGGGACTTCACCTGCTTGGTGTCTTGGTAAACCCATGCTTTCATTTTCGCGTTCCTGTGGTGGTGTGGTGCCCCATTTGCTTGCGAACCTTCTTGACGAAGTGGTTGCTGACTCCGCATGCCTTGGCAATGAAGTTGTCCGTGCGGTCGCGCCACTTCTTGTAGACCAGCAACGCCATGACGGCGGCCCTCTTTTGCGCGTTTGATCGGCGATCTGTGACCGGGTGAAGTGCGGTCTCGACTGTCACGCGCTGCCGGCCCTTCGCGTCGAAGATGGTCATCTCGACGCCGCGGGAAGTCTCCGTCATCTCCGCGCTGCCGCCGGCCGTCAGCGTGATTTTTGTGGAGGCGGGCATTTTAGGTGTTCTCCCAAGGATTCTTTTTGGCATTAACGATCTCCTTGAACTTTTGCAGCTCGATAAGCCGCTCACCGTCGTGCCGGATGTGAGTGATTCCTGAAAACTTAAGATGGTTGTACGCCTCAACCGCTGACAACAGGGTGGCATCGTCGCACACCATTAGCTTTAGGCGCGCAATCGGCATGCAATCAAGTCCCACCTCAACCGGCACGGACACACGCCCATACGTCTCGGCCACCAGCTTGCCATCCTCTAGCAAGACGGGGTGCGCCTGCGGAGATTTTGGCTCACCGACTTCGTGACGTATCAGTAGGATTCGCGGACAGTCTTCGCTCTCACTGCTTATGTGTTGACGCCGTTCCGCGTGCGCCTTATCCGAACGATCTCCGTCAAAGATTTGCTTAATCTCGGCCATGATGTTTTCTCCTTTTTGACACAAGGCCCCCGGCTGGCTCTTTGCGTGAGTGGCCAGCCGAGGGGCGAGCCACGGCCCTCGGCATCGTGGCACGTTCTAAGGATGACGTCTATTCGCAGTCGCACTTGCCTTTGACAGCCAAGATTGCCGCCGCAAGTTTTTCTAAATCGTCTGTTGGTTCGTCAATCTCGACATACAAAGTCGGCAGCGATTGCGTTACGCCTGTCTCGACGATTTCGGTTAAGACTTCCTTTCCATACATCAAACGGCGGTTGCCAGTCATCGTATCAACGGCAAGGATCACCTCGGCTCGGCCTAACTCCTGAACGCCTCGTTCAGACAGTAACGGACATTCCACCGTGCCGCTGAGCAAGGCGTTCAGCATGATTGTTTCCATCTTCGATCCTCCCTTCAGGTCCAACAAAAAAAGCCCAACCCTGCCGACTCGTGCGGATGCGCCGACCAAAGCACTATCCGCGAGAACAGCAGGGTTGAGCCTGTGTCTTTTCGTTGTTCGCTGGTCGGCGCGCCGCTCGTGTTGCGGCAGTGTGAACGAATCATACCGACTGTCCAGTGGAAGGCAATAGTCTTAAAGAAAACTTCAAGAATGTTATATCGTTATGATATAAACTACGCTTCCACCACGTGGCCGTCAGGATGTTTCCTCAGGAACGGCTCAGCGAGCGCCTCGAAGCCTTCCTCATCGTGGCACGTCCCGAGGTAAACGTCGGTGTGCGGCTCATCGACGCCCCGGACGTGACGCACTCCAGGCCCGACGATCGACGCCCGGACGAGCATCGCATACCGCTTCGCCTGCCGGTTGAAGGCGTCGGCCGCAGCCTTAGCCGCGACATACAGGCTCGTCTCTAAGGCGTCGTGCTTCTCACGGACCGGCATGTACCCACACATGCCATCAGCGTCGTGAATCGCTACGGCAAACTTGTCGGCGTGCTGGCGTTCTTGGGGTAGCTTGGGACGCGCGCGACGGGTGCGGGGGAAACGCATAGGGACTCCTTTCAGCGCAAAGTCCCCTGCGCAAATCGGGCTTTACCCAACAGTCCGAAGAGAGTCGGCCGAAGTGCGCAGGGGGAATGTGTGCAGAAAGCAGACTTTGCATGAAGGTACTGTTGGGGTAAAGCACCCGTATTGTACCGGCCCCGCCACTCGTTGCAATGTCGAAGCTAGCTGTTTTTCCTTGGCACCCGAAGGGGCTACGCGGCGAAGCGCGCGCCGCCGTGGTGGCTGTCGTTGGTCACCCGGACGTTGATCGTCTTCTTGCCGTTGGCGATGTCGGCGATGTCCTTGCCCTGCTGCTCCGCCACCTTATCGCGCTTGTTGTCCTTCGCGCTGATCCCCTGCTGGAGAAACCTGTGGAATTCCTCCAGCCCGTGGATGCCGAACTTGTCTTCCTTCTTGCCTGCCGCGTGCGCGCTGAACACCTGCGCCTCATCGGATTCGGCCTCGCCGCCGCCCGGCTTAAGCTCGGCGCCCCCGCCGCTCTCCTGGTCGCGCCTCGCCTGCTCCGCTTCGACTTGGGCCTTGGAGCGTGCCAGGAACATCTGGTCCCACGCCTTGGCCAGCTCATTTTTAAGTCGGTCGATTTCCGGCGTCGTGGACCGCACCGCGGCTTGCGCCATCTGCGGCACGCTGTTCATTAAATCGCCGATCGCTTCTTTCACGCCGTCGGTGATCGGCGTCAGGTCGGGCTTGAACTCACCGGTCTTCATGTAGTTGAGCGCGGCATCCCAGATTGCCCCAATGTTCTGGCCGACGTTCTCCATGATCTGAAGCACGGCCTTCGCGGCGCCCATGAACACGTTGACCCAGTTCTGACTGAACCACGCAGCCAGCCGCACGGCGTTCATGAACGTCGTGCCAATCTGGTCGCCCACGTTGGCGGAGAAGAGTTTGACCTGCTCTACGCCCAGCAGAATGAAACCCTCGAGGTTGTCGAAGAACCACTTGGCTTGCATGGTCGAGTCCAGGAACGACGCGCCCACTCCCGACACGCTGGGGAGCAGGGCAGACACCGCGCTGCCGAGTTGCCCCATGATCCGCAAGGCTGCCCCGAACGCGCTGCCCAGCACTTCGGCGTAGGCGGTGGTGTACGTGATGCCGTCCTTGAGCCAGCCAACTACCGTCGGCACGTAGCTCGCGATCGCTTGCGAGACGGACGCGATTTTCTCCTTGAGCGAACCAAGCGAGCCACCAGCACCGCCCGTCAGGTCGATGAAGGCGCCCATGACCGCCTTGACGGCCGGCAGCATCTCGGCGCCCAGATCGCGGGCCACCATCTTGATGTTGTCCATCAGCGTCGACCACATGCCGGAGGCAGTATGCGACTGTGCCTCCATCATCCCGGCAAACTTGCCGCCCTGCGCCGTGAGGCTGCGGAACGCTTCCTCCAGGTTGGCGAACGAGACTTGGCCGTTCTCCACCAGCTTCCGCACTTCACTTTCGGCCACGCCGAACTGCTTGGCCAACTCGCCGATGACGGGGATGCCTCTTCCCGTGAGTTGATTTATGTCCTCCGCAAAGAGCCGGCCTTGAACGCGCGCCTTGCCGTAGATTTCGGCTATCTCGCCGATCGGTGCGTCCACGCCCGACGCCACGTCACCCACGCGCCGCAACGTCTCGATTAGCTTGTCTTGCTGGATTCCGAAGGCCAGCAGCTTGCGGGATGCGTCGGCCAACTCCGGCATCTCAAACGGAGTGGCAGCCGCGAAGTCGCTCAGGTCGGAGAGAACCTTTTTGGCGTTCTCCGCCGAACCGGTGAGCGTGCCGAACGCCACCTCCATCCGTTCCATGCCCGCGGCAGCCTTCACCATGCCGAACCCGCCCGCGGTCACCGCAGCCAGGCCGACCAGGGCCAGCCTTAGCGGGTGGATGTGCGACATGACGCTTTGGAATGCGCCGCCCATGCTCGAGGCGGCCGACTTGACGGCCGACACGGCTCGGCCCACGGCGGACTGGAAGCCGCGCAGCGAAGCCGACGCGGCGGACGCGAAACCGGCGGCAGCCGCCTTGGCCATGTTGAACACGCGTTGGAACGCGGCACCGAACGACGCCGCACTCGCCTTTGTTAACGCCAGCGTTACCCGGCCAGCCGCCGCGACGACGCTCCCCAGCGCCGAGATGCCACCCCGCGCGGCGGACCACGCCCCGCTTAGTGCGCGGCCAAGTCCCATCGCGGTCGTTCCGGCGCCCGACAGCGCGGACCGTAGGCCGCTCAGCGTGGTGACGATACTGCGCGTCCCGCCCCCAAACGTCACGACGGCGCGCAGCGTGTCCCTGAATACTCCAGCCGCCCCGCGTGCCGCGGTCACGAACCCGGCCAACGACGATCTGCCTGCCGCCAGTGCAGCCGCCAGGCCGGCCACGGGCGACCGAGCCCCGCTCAAGACGCTGTAGAACGCCTGGACGCTCGCCTTGGCCCCGGCCATGCCGGCAGACAGCCCCGAGAACATCTTGGCGACGTTGGCCGACGACGCGCTAGCAATCGCCGCGCGCAATCCGGTGATGAGCGTTCTGGCGTCGGCCGCGGACCGTGCCAGGCCCACCAGCGCGGTTGCGCCACCACCTAACGTGCTCACGAACCCGTGAGCCGACTGGCCAAATCCAGCCAGTAGTGTTCCGGTCCCGGACAGCGCCCTCTTGACGCCTGCCATGGCGTGGGCGAAGTCTCGCCCCAGGGCGGCGGGCAAGTCCCGGAACATGGCCCGGATGCTGCCAACGTCATTCGTTAACGCGTCCAGGCCGTGGGTCCCAAACTCAACGAACATCTCGGCGAGCTTGAACCCGCCCGGTGCCCCTGCCATGTCTGCCCCCTCCTCATCGCCGCGGTAGCGGCTTGGTCATGATCGCTTTCAATTTCGCCAGCGTCTTGTACAACGCCGGCCGAAGCCACGGCCGGGCCGCCATCTTGTACGTGCCCAGCTCGAGGTAGAGCCCGTACTTGAGCGACGTGCCAACGACGGCAAACGGATTGCTGGTGTCGGCGTTGACCCAGTAGAAGACGCTGCCCATCAAGCCGCTGGCGCCGCTCCGTGTGTGCGGCGGTTGGCCTGGAGTGCTGGCGGGCGGGTACGGCGTGCGGATCGAACGCACCGCTTCGGCGCATATCACTTCGGCCGCGGTGCTCAGACGTTTTTCCATCTCCGTCCGAAGCAGCCGCATGGCCTCATCGCCATGCCACCTGAAGCTTGCCCCAGCCATTGCCTGCCCTCAGTCAGCGAATGTACCGGCCGCTACCGTGGTACAGCGACAGTTCACGCGCTGGGCAGCGGAGAGTCCCCAGTAGCCGGGATACGGCGCCTGCTCACCGCCGACGTTGAACATCTCGCCGGCCGCCACCACCTTGCCGTCGTTCGCGGCGTGTGCCGCCCGTTGCCGCTCATCTTGAACGCCCAGCCATTCGGAGCCCTTCACCAGCCCCTCGCTGATAAGCTCGCTACGTGCGGCGTAGTGGCCGGCGTTCAGGGCGCCCGTGGTTTCGGTCCGGGCGATAGCCTTGGCCCTGCTGCTGGCCGCGGTGCCCCCCAGCCCGGACCGCACCTTACTCACGACGTCGCGTAGCGGGTCGCCGTTGGCGATACAGTCGCCGATGATCTTGGCCAGCCGCTCGGCGGTCGTCTGCTGAATCGCCAGCCAATACGGCTGCCGCTCCAGGTCGTCCAGGGCGACCTGGATGCTGCGCATGATGGGCGCCGGGATGTCGAATTCCGACAGGATGCCATCGGGCAGGTTGGAGCGCTCCAACCTGAAACTTTTCTGTGGCGGGGCCGATTCCAGCTCGAGGTGGGCCCCGAGCGCCATCTGTGTCAGCAGCGGGCCATGGACTGCCTGGAGCAGCTTGGCGTTTTCGGTCTGCTGATGGATGATCTGCTCGGCGATGCCCGGCGTCGGGTAGCCGTGCTGCTCGATTTCGCGGGCCAGCCGGTTGGCCTGGTCATCCAAAAACTTCTTGATCGGCGTGGCCAGCCGACGTTCGCTCTCGCCATGCTGCCGGAGCCAGAGACGCTCGCGGTTCATTGCATCAGCCGCGCGTAGTTGACGTACTTTTGCAGGCGGATGCGTGCCGCCCCAGGGATGACCACCTTGATGCCGCTTTCCGTTTCGTCGTACTCGTCGGTGGAGTCGCCGGTTTCGTTGCTCTTGGTGGGGCCGCTGGCGCCGGTTTGTAGGTCGAGGGAGGCGTTAAAGCTGGCCGCCATCGTCTCCAACACGGCCAACTTGATCGGCGAGGCGTCCACCTGGAAAGCCGGGTCGTTCTTGTTGCCGTCAAGCTCGGCGCGGTTGTAGCCCGCCGTGTACGTCACCTGGACCGTTCGCGGCATGGCCGGCCACTGACTGACGATGCGCACGAGATGGCCGGTCTTGCTCAGGCCCGGCGTTTCCCAGTCGATGTAGTAATGGACGCCAGCCGTCAGCAGCGTCTTCGCGCCGAAGGCGCCGGCACGCTGGCCGCCGTAGGACTGCCGATCTTCGTAGACGCTGGCCACGCTACGCACCGGCAATTCCATCAGTTGCAGCTTGTTGCCTTCGCCACCACCCCAGCTACGTGTCAGCGGGCCGCCCGTCAGGTCGAAGTAGTCGAGCGTGTTGGAGCGCGTCGGGTGGACGTTGCCGCCCGGCAGGAGGTGCGTATACGTGGCCTGCTCGACGTCCGACCGGAGCAAGTCCTTGATGGATTGCTCCACCGGTCCCCACAGCAGGTTTGCCAGGCCCTTCTCTTGCGTCGTGAGCGTCGAGCCCTTGCCCAGATAGGCGATGATCTCACCCAAATCAACGATCATGTTCCCGTCGCCCCCCCGCCGTTGTCGCAGATGTGGACGATGCCGAAGTCACACGGCTTCGTGGGGTTTGCCCTGCCTTGGCTGTCGCCGGTATCCACCACGTCGATTTCGAGCCGGTAGACGCCGGGCCAGAGGGTCGCCGTGTCGCCGGCCGCCAGCCGCAGGTTGACTTGGTTCTGCCCGTACTCGGCGATGGTGAAGAAGGAGCCAACGAGCGTGCCGTCTTCGCCGGTGTTACTGGAGATGTCCAGGTAGTTCGTGCCGTTGCGAAACAGCTTCGCCCGGACGACATTGCCGCTCTCGAGGTCAACCGGGTTGATGCCGTCCGCCAGCATCAGGTTGATGGTGAAGTCGCAGTCGCGCCCGGCGCTGGATTCGATTTCAAATGGCATCGCCCGCCCCCCTCATGCCGTTGGCGATGGCGCCCTTGATCTCCGCCAACTCGCGTTCGATGCGGTCAATCTTGGCCGACTTTTCGTCGTCATCTTTGCCGTCGCCGTCCTTGCCGCCGTCCTCTTCCTGGTCCGGCTTGTCGTCGCTCGGCTTATCGTCGGGTTCGTCGGGTTCCGGCTCGTCAGCGGGCTTCGTGTTGGGGTCCGTCGGGGCGGCGGTCATCGGCGTGAGTAGCACATCGCCACCGGGCACCGGCGGCAGGCCCAAACTGATGCGGCGCTCGTTGACCGTGATGACGCCGCTCTTGACCCCGGCGTCCCACGCCTTGTCGCGCAGGTCCGGATCGTCGGCCACGGCCGGCTCGAACCACGCCACCAGCCCGGAGTCGCCGCCGGAGAAGATGGGGACAACCCAGCGCGTCATACACTCCGACAGCAGCGTCAGCAGCGGGTTGATGACCTGCTCGGCGAAGAGGTTGTGCGCGGCCCACGACGACGCATAGTTCACGTTCTCAACTTCACCCGCGATGATCGGCGACACGCCGAACGCCTGAAAGATGCGCTTCTTGATGAGGTCAGCCGACTCCATGAAGTCCATCTCCGCTGGCTTGTTGCTCAGCGGCTTGATGTCCTTAATGAGCGCGTCCAGGATGATCGCAGAGCCGGCCTTGCCGGCGCCCCCGTACATCTTCCGCAGCGCATTGAAGATGACCGTCTTTTGGTCCTGATCGAGCATCGCAGGCGGCCCATCGCCGTTAGGGTCGAGTGGATTGCCGGCAATGACCGCGAGGGCCGGAAACATCCCGTTGCGGAACATCTGGTCTTGCGCCACCTGGATCGCTTCATCGGCGTTGACCGAATGCACCTGCCGCGCCATTGGCGAGACCGCCAAGAACGGGTTCGCCGGATCGGGCAGGTTGAAGTAGGCCACCTGCTTTGCCGGCACCGTCCATTCCGTCGCCGAGTACCACGGCCGCACAATCCACGCGCTGCGCATCGGGTCGGCGGGGCGCACCCAGTGGGACGGGAGGGGCCAAATCTCAAACCGGTCGCCCTCATCGCTCATCCACCAGTGACACTCACCGGTGATGAGCAAGCTGGCGACAGTCGAGAAGATCAGCGACCACCGCACCATGACGCTATTGGGCGTGTGGACGGCATCCAGAAACGGATGGCCGTTGACAGGCGTTAAGCCGTCGTGGAACGCTTTACTGCCCAGTTTGCGGCCGAACGCCTTGGCGCCGCGGCGACTCGGCTTGGTCGGCCGGCCAATGTTGATCGGCTGGCCGGCGCAACGCTTGGCGATCGTGTTGACGCAAACGTAAATCCAGTCGCGGTAGTGCTGATACTGCTCCGCGTGTTCAGACAGCAGCGCATAGGCCGGCGAGACCCAATTGGAATTCACCGCCAGCGCGGAACCGATGGAATTGCCGATGGCCGCCTTGGTGGCGAGTAGCCCGCGTTCAGCGTCCCGTAGCGCCTGCCCCAGCGCGTCCATGCTGTGCCCCTTGTGCGGCTGCGATCTTGACCGATTCGATAGCCGTCTCCGCGGCTACGCGCTGGCGGTCCCGCGCGATGATGCCGGCCAGTTGGTCAATCTCGTGCTGCTTGACCACTACGGTTCGCTGCTCCGCCTCGAGTTGGGCACGCACGTCGGCGAGTTGCCGGCGAAGAATCGCCAGCTCGCGCTCCGCGGCGATGCGCCGGAACCCCAGTAATCTCAGCAACCGCAGCATCTACCTGCCCCCGGTAAAAAAGCGGTCACTTAACCGCGTTTCTTGGTCAGCTCGCGAAGCAGCGCCTCGAACACGGCCGTCTGCCGATCTACGGCGGCAGTCTGGGCCGCTACGGCGTCGGCAAGCACCTTGTCTTTGTCTGGCCGGTCTTCACCGTGGAACCGCAGCCGCGGCTTGCCGTCGATCTTGTCCGGCAGCTTGCCGCTGACGACACGCGCCAGGCCAGCGTCGACAAGGTTCTTGACCCAGTGCAACAGCGTCGGCACGTGGCCGCCGCGATGCACTTCGCGGCGTTCTGGCAACCGAAAGCCGCGTTTCTCGATCGTCTCGCGGCTAACCCTGTGCTCCTCTTCGTACAGCGGCTCGGTGACAAAACAGTCGCCGTTGGCCGTGTCGATCAGCAGGTGTTGGCCGGGAATTGGCTTCGGGAATCGCTTGGCCGCGCTTTTGGAGGCGTCCCGCAGCGCGTCGAACCGGCCCCGCAGTTTCCGCTTGAGGGGCTGGAAATAGGCGTCCCCGTTTTTCGGGGTGTCGATCTCGACTTCGATTGTGTCACTCATCGCAAGTTGCCTTCCTAGTTGTTGAACGGACCCATGCTGACGAAGGCATTCGGGTCGATGACTTGCCCGGCCCACCGGGAGCGGATGACAAGCAAAACCGTGTTGGCCGTCGCCAGCGCTTTTCCTTCGTTGTAGAACCGTACCTCCTGGCCTTGCCGACGCCACATGCGGTAGCGATCAAGCGCCCCAAGCCAGAAGTTGGTGGCAGCGAGAGACTGGTTGATCTTCCAGGGGAAGTTCAGCACGCTGTACGAGCCTTCATCCATGCCGAACAGGCGCCTCGCGTCGAGGTCGCCGATGGGCAGCGCCCTTACAGCCTGGTACGCGCTGTCGGAACTGAACCAACGCACGCGATGTGCCGGCGTCCGATACTGCTTCGGCAGCGAAAAGTAGGCGTTCTCCACGTCCGAGAGATTGAGCGTCCCGCCGGACCCCATCCCCGGCACCAGGTTATTGATCCCGGTGTTTGCGACGCCCTTGGGTTGGGTAGAGCCATCCCCGCTGGCCACGACATAGTCCAGTTCCTGGAGCATGACCTTGCCGACTTGCTCCACGACGTAGCCGCCGAAATTCACGATGTCGGCGTCCGCCAGAAAATCTCGCCCGATCTCGATCGAAAATTGGAGGGGCTCGACGCTTGAATCTATTCCCGCAACTAACCCGGCGGTATCAAACTCCGAAATCGAACCGGCAGATTCCAGCGGTCCCCAGCTTACCGACGGGTTGTTCATCTGGGCGCCGCGCACCTCCATCGCCCGCGGCATGTCGATGAGTTCGACGTCCGGCAGCAACTCGCCGTAGAGCAGCGGGTAGGTAACGAGGTTGGCATCGAACCAGTAGGGCACCGCGTTGATGCCGCCAGAGGTGTTGTCGCCATACAGCGTCTTCACCTGCGTGCCGGTCCAGTCCTTCGAGTATTGGCCGCCGAGTTCACCGACAAACCGGTCCGTGCTGAAAATCTCACCCAGCAACGCCCGCTCGTGCTCCTTAAGCAAGCAGGTACCCGGAATGTCCCGCATGGCCTGGCTCTTCATGAACGCGCCGATCTTGGCCAGCTCACTTTCGGACGGAGTTTCGCAGTAGCTGCCGTCGAAGCCCTTCACGGGCCGGTTGGTTTTGACGTGCAGGCCGACGCTCTTGTTCGTCTTGTACGCCGTCGACGGGGCCTTGACGTTGGGGCCACCGCTAAACATCTGCTTAGCGCTCGGGCCGCTCGCCTGCTTGGTCGCCTCGAAGTCGGCCAGCGCCTTGGCGGTCAGTACGCCGTCGGTCGTGGCGTTCTGCATCGCCGTCGCCACGTCGCCCGGCTTGCTGTCTTCGGACAGATAGCCCTTGGCGGAAAGAAACTCTTGTGTCAGTTCACCGATGTTGCTCTGCCCCACGTCGCGACTCCTTTCGCTTTCGCCGGTATCTCCCGGCACTAGATCACTGGCGGCGATTTTGCCGGCCGCCATCGTTCGGATGAGGAAGGCCCGCGCCTCGTCCGAATTTGCCCCTTTGTTCATGCCCTTCCGCACCAAGAGAGACCGCAGTTCCTTGGTGATGGTGATGGACATTTCTTAAAAACAGTTGGTTTGAAAAAAAGGCTGGCAGGCGTTTTTTCAGGCCCCAGGGGCTAACCGGGGTACACGTTTACCCACCAGCCTTTTTTGTTTCATTCGTAGACCGCCGCCAGTAGCGGCCGATCCACTCGCGGCGCCAACGCAGCCGCGCGTTGTGCGGCCAGCAGGGCAAGAGAAAGCGCCGAAGCTGTATCACCGTGGCCCGTCGGCCCCCGCGGCGAGGTCAACCGGACCCCGTAGGAACGCTCCTCAACGCGAAGCGCTCGCAGGTCCGCCAACAGCCGCTCGTGCTGGTACAGGTCGACGTATCGCTCGCTGAACGCCTCCAGCGTGGCCGTCGCCATCGCCTTCAGGTTCGGCCCAGTCTGGTCAACCGCTTCCGTGCGAATGCCCAGCTTGCGAAGCCGCTCACCGAGATACTGCGCCTGCCACGGATCGTAGGCCACACATGCCAAACCGAGTTTCCGGTTCAGCCCGTCTATGGCCGCTTCGACCGGCGCAAGCTCCAGCCTCTCGCCGCGTTTCGGCTGCCACACCTCAAGCGCGGCCAGCCTAATGCGTCCTGTTCCACTCACTCGCGTATATACCGGTTGCGAGTCTGTACCGGCGACGTTAGTTAGCCCAAGCTCCACCATCGCAGCCAAGGTGCTGGGCAGCCTGCGGCGCTCCGGCTCCTGCCGCTCGGTGTAGCCGACGTGCCGGCCGACCACCGCCAGCGCGGAGGCATCGCGCGTCAACCCGAGGTCGAGTCCGGCCACGTAGACCCAGCCGCGCTCGGGGCCTGTCGGCGGAGCGATCTCGCCCGACAGGGCGAACTGAATGTCTTGCTCGCGGAGCGCGTCGCCAGCCCCGCACGTCCAGATATTGAGCCAGAGCCGGTCGAATGCGATGGACGGCAGGTGCCGCCGTTGCTCGGCCAGGCGCCTTTCGTCGATCCAGCTCGCCAGCGGACCGTTGAGCCGATGGAAATACCAGTCCTGATCGGCGCGGATCGACTCGCGCAACTCCCACTGCCACGAGTCGCCGAAGCCCGCGTTGCAGATCACCAGCAGCAGGCAGTTCCGGCGCTTGGCAGCGGCCGAAAACAACGAGTCCCACAGGTCGCGCTTTTTCCAGTGGGTCACCTCATCAGCGACTACAAAGTCAGGCGTCAACCCGTAGGACGTCGGTGCGTCCGACGTGATGACCTTCAGTTCGCTCCCCGTGCGCCGATTGACGATGGCCGCCTTCTGCACGTCCAGTACGTCGCCAAGCCAGCGGTTCAAACCGCACAGCTTTTCGATCGCTTGGCGCAGGAAGCCTGCTTGCTCCTCATCGCCGGCCGCGCAGACACCAGTCAGCTTGCGGCGCGAAGCCAGTAAAACCCACGTCACCATGACGGCCATGTCACCGGTCTTGCTGTGACCGCGGGGCCGCTCGAGCCAGGCACGCTGGCAGCCGCCGTCAACCGAGTGACCGGCCACGCGCCGCCAAGCATGGTCCAGCGCTTCAAAGTCCTGCCGTTGCCAGGGGTCGAGACACTCGCCCAGCTTGCGGACCGTGCCGTTGTCGTCGATCAGCAGCGCGTTGCGGAACGCTGCCGGTGACTCGGCAGTAATCTTGCGTAGCTCTGCCCCGTTCATGCCGCACCAGTACAGGCCAGAACGGCACCCCGGACGTCGCCGTGGATCGGCTGCCGCAAAAGCCACTGCACGAACGGGCCGAAGTCGACCTCGTGCAAGCCGGCACGCGCCGCGGCCAGCACTTCGGGCACGCGGTCAGCGGTCAGGTGGGCTGCATCCTTAGCGGCGCAGGCAACGAATCCGCGGTACAGCTCGCGGTAGTCGCACCCCAGGCGAATCCGTGGCCTCTCTTCCATGTGCCCCGTTCTTAAGGAAAAAATCCCCCGGCTCCGGTTGCCGAAAGGAAGCGGCTTTGTTGAAAGAACAAAGTTCAGTCCCGGAGCGGGGGGCTTGGCTCAGTAGTTCGCGTAGAAGCTGGCGTTGACGATGGCGCCCGCCGCCACCTCGATAAACTTCAGCTTCTCCGCCGGGCCGATGTAGAGGTACGGCGCCGTGTCGGTCGCCTTGAGTGGCATGCCGATGCTGGCGGTCGGGTCCGTGCCGTCGTCGCGCCAACGGGCGTCGGCCCCCTCCGCGCGCAGGGTGACGTAGCGCGTGCCGTCGGGCACCGTGAGCGCCTGCGCCGTGCCGGCGAGTGTGAGTTGCTGGTATCCGAGTGGCTTGAGCATGTTGCCCCCTAACTTGGTTTCAGGTTGGAGCGCTCCAACCTCGATTTGCGTTTCCTCTTTCGCCGCTTCGTGGCGGCAGACCGAAAGCCTCTATGAGCATTACCCGCCAGCGTGAGCCGGTCCTGGTCCACGGTCCGCACCACGCCAGCCTGCCGGAACACCCGCAAGAACGCCCGCTCCCATTCGGACTGGCAGTACCGGCAGCCGCCCTCGGTCTGCACGGCCATGCCGCCACAGCAGCGACAGCGGGCCAACGTTTGCGTTTCTTGCGACTGATGGCCTTCGATCGGGCCGCCGCAGCCCTGCCGGATGATGCCCGCGCAGATGCGGTAGACGGTCTTGCCGTGAATGCCGTAGCGGTCGCCAAGCTCGTCCCAGCCGATCGGCATGCCGTCGGCGACCGACTTGGCCCGCACCTCTCGCATCTCGACCACCTGCGCGTCGGTGAGCTTCTGATTTCGCTCCAGAACGCTGGCCGACCGAGGCGGAGCCGATGACGACGTGGGACCGTCTGCATCATTCATCCTGATCCACCTCGATCAGCCAGCGTTCCAGCAACGCCTGCCCGTTGATGATCTGGGTCAAAGTGCGGTCGATGCTGTCGAGCTGCTCACAGCGACGCACCAGCGCCTCGCCGGCCGGCCGGAAAACCTCCGTCAGCTTGCCAGCGAACGCATCCATCGCCAGTCGCAACTCATCGCGGACGATGGCCCGGATTACCGCCCGGTCGTCAGGCGTCAGCGTCACTGGCGTGGCCCCACCCCGACATCCTCAAAGCCCAGCATGAACGCGCCATAGCTCTCGGCGGTGTCTTCCAGAACGCCCAGGGACACCATCAATAGGAATATCGCTTTTGGGAACTGCTTGGGCTCGCGGTCTTCATCCATGGTGACACCCACAGCCTTGCCGGCGTTGTACCACGCTCGTCTGGCCTTCCTCGCGGTAATGGATGCCTGTCTGGCCGCCTCACTCTCAACCTTACGCTGCGCTCTCTCATTCATGTCGATTCTCATTTCCTTCCTCGGTCTGATCCTCGATTGCCAGCGGTTCGCCCCGGCCCGCCAAGTAGTCGTCGTAGGCGTCCCCAGCACCGCCGGGCTGGAGTCCCAGCTTCTCCAGGCACTTATCGCGGGCCGTGCTGGCGTCGGCGATGGCCTTGGAGTAGGCAAGCCGCTGGTTGTGGTCCAGGCACTCGTCCTGGAGCCGCAGCCAACGCTTGGCCATCATGCTGTGCGTCTCGTGGCGGCAGGCGGATTGGATCAGCGCGGCGTGGTAGACGCTGATCTGGCCATGCGCCTCGACCACGGCCGCTTCGATCAGTAGGCGGAACTGATTGACGGCCCGTTCAATCCGGACCATCTCCCGCGGCAGCTTGCCCAACGCCAGCCGGACGCTGCCGGAGCGCAGGCCGTGCCGCAAGCCGTTCGTGTTGCCAGGCTGCGCACCCTTCTTGAGCGCCCCCTGCCTGACTGTCACCGTCATGAGTGTTACCTGTGCCCCGTTGTCGGATCGTTGAGGGGAGTTGCCGCAACTCCTTGCGCCGCAACGCCCCGCAATGGATTAACCATCCAATGATGGCCGATTCGCCCGCTGTTCCGGCCCCTTGGCCATGTGAGAAGTTTTGAGCTTTTTCACTCGGCACTGGCAACGTTTTTGCGCTTGCTTTAGAGGTTGAGACCGGTAGACTCGCCTTCAGGTGACCATGACGAAACGGAGTGAACGTCCGATGAGCGAATTCGAGGATCAGGTACGGAAGGCTCTTGATGACCAATCGCGTGCAGCAGATGAACTCGCCAAAAAGCGCAAGGAGGAACACGAAGCGAAGCAGAAGAAAACTGCCGAAGCTAAGGTCTTCGTGAACGAGCTTCGCCAGCGTGTTGCCCAACCAATTGCCGAAGATGTGATGCGCGGGGCAGGATGGGACGTGTGCCCATTGATTGTTGAGAACGAGCCTACGAGCCAGACATGGATGTTCGGCGGGAAGATTTTAGGTGGATATTCGGAAATCCGAATTCTTGTGCAGTATGGAACTAAAGGCGAATTCTCTGTGACTGTGAGCGCCAATTACAACCAACTCCAAAAGCGCGGATTCATACTCGACCGCTCCCTGGATAGTGAGTTTAGTGAGTGGCTTAAGGTCCAACTCCTGGCCGCCATCAAGTACCTTTCCCAGCCAAAATAGCGTGGCCGGTCACTCTGACCGGGCGTTTGCGTTGTGGCACCAGGAAAAGCGCAACGCACCCGGACACAGCGCAACAAAAAGAGGTTGGCGTACTCCAACCTCTACTACGCACTGCATAGTAGCTGTTGGCCATGCGGTGCGATACCGCCCCCTCAAACCGTAGTCAGTGCCGACCATGTGGCGCAGAATCACTGTCGCTATGCGGATCAACAGGAAGACTACGGTGTGGGAAAGCGGCCTTGCCGGGCCTGGAAGCGCCGTCGTCGAACCATCGCACAAGGAGCGTGCAGAGCGCATGAAAAAGGCCGTTGAGGGGTCGCATCCTCAACGGCCAGAATTTTGTCGGCGGCCAGGATTGGCATTCCGGGGCAGCCGCAACCCAAGTGTGCATCGAAGTGTACGTGCCAAACTCGGCACGGTCAAGAACTCCGCCGCCTGTCGGCCTAATGCTGGAACGCTCCGGTGCGCCGGTCGCCGCCAGCGGGCAGAAAACAGTGCAGTCGCGGTAACGATCGGGTTCGGGAATAGACGTACACGCCAGACGCGGCCCTATATCGCCGCGGTTGCAAGTGATGCCTTAACCTGCTGCTGCGGTGGCACGGGACACGGTAGGCCGTCAGCGTCGGGAGACAGCAGACGGCAGGCATCGAGGGGGAACCGGCTCACACGTCCGGTTACGCTGACGGCTAGTCAAAAACAAATCGCCTGCTCTGACCCACGTCCGTCAACAGGCGGGACTACTGATCCCTCACGGGATTCCCAATAGCCGATCAGCGGGCATAGCCGGTCAACATGCCGGCTACTGGTAAGTAGACACACACGCGGGCTGAAATCTTCAGGCCGTATGCCCATCAGTTAGACGGTAGGAACACCACCAGCAGTTCCAGCCGGGTAACAGTAGGCCGAAAGGACGGTGGTGCGCGCTTTATGGGCGCCCCGCTTGCGGTAGAATCTCGCCAATGAGCAAATCGCCAGATTCAACCGCCACCACGCCGCTTCTGACGGCCAAGCAGGCTGCCGCCCGACTGAACGTCTCCACGACGACGATCTACGCGTTGTGCAACTCGGGTCGGCTGCCGCATTATCGGTTCGGCGTCGGACGTGGAACGCTCCGCTTCCGCCAGGATGACCTGGAGGTGTTCGTGGAAATGTCCTACGTCGAGCCTGGAGTCAATAAGCTACCTGTCACCGCGCGTCGCAGGCAACCATCTCTGAAGGGGCTCAAACTGCTCGCAGACTGCGTCCAATAGCAGCGCGCAAAAAAAGCCCGGTCGCTTTGACCGGGCTTCTGTTCTCTTCCTGCTTGACTGCCAGGTATCGCGTTTCCCCCTCGCGGGGTCGTCGCATTCTGAGTCAGGTGTTCGATTCGGAGATGCGTGTCTGTTTTATGCCCGGTGGGCTTTCTTCACCGCCCCGATTGCCGACCCTGTGGTACGTGCTGTTGGCTGCTCGTACCTGGCTGTTACTTAGCAAGTTATCAAAGAACACTTGCAGATATTATCATCAATCGTCGCAGAGTCAAGCGTGGCGTGAGAGATTTTCTCGGTCGACGGAGGCTGTTGCTCAACATCGGGTTGTTGGGGCGCATCGGTCCCTTCGTGATCCACGCGACCACCAACGGGGAAGCTGCCTCCAGGTCCAAAGCCAAGCATCGTTCTCTCGCTCCTATGCGTTCGCCGCGCCAGACGAGATGATCGCGGCAACATTGGCCTGTGCCGTCGCCAGCGGAATCTGGGGCGGTGGCGTGATTGTCGTGATCGTGGCACCAACCTTGGCAGCGATGGCCGCCTGATTAGCGATAAGCTGGCCGATCGCGGCTGCCAACTCGTTATCAACCGTTAAGCAAGCCTGCCCGAGCGCCCGAACGGCGATGGGGATGGCATCGGTAGCCTGAACGAGCGTGCCGGCCTGCGACTGATTTTGGGCGAGTTCCCAGGCTGCCTGCGCGGCGTCACTCCAGTCGAACGACGCCAAAGCGGACTGCGCGGCGGTCTTTTGGGCGTCGGTCGCAGACGAGGCGTAGTCGATCCGTACCGTTGCGTTGTCGCCGGGAGTGACCACCGACACGCCGTCTATCGGACAGGCTGCTGCCAAGGCGTCGTGAAGGCGTTGGAAGAGGAGCGGGTTGGTTGGCATGGGTTGGATGTCCTTTTCCTAGCAACGAAGTCCTAGATCAATACGACCGAAGGTGAGCGTCGACGCCGAAGCACCACGGATCATGTTCTCCAAGAACGCGGCGTAGTTCTTTCCAAGTGCCGGCAATTCGCCTGGCGATGAGCCGGTGAAGAGGGAGTCCGTCGTACTCTGAACCCAATCCGTCGCTTCGGTGTTTGAGGACGTGGTATTCCATCCCAAGCCGCCCACGACCAACGTGCCCGACGCATTGGTCACCTCGAGTTGGATTCTTACAGGTATCCACTCCTCCACAACCCCAATGACAAAATTGACCTGCGGTGCGGATTGGTTGTCCCAGAGGCGCCAAGCGTTGGTGCCGTAGGTATGGCTCGTCCCATCGCTCCATTCGCCGCGCTTGTAGGCCCGGTTGTAGTAGTTCCACAGGTAGCGATTTACGAGCGAATCGTCCGACACGATCCCGTCTTCGCCCCCGTTGTAGACGTAGACCGTGCCGAGATACCTGCGCGTCGGCGTCCCGCTCTTGACGTAGATGCCATCCTGAAGGGCGAGCGCGGTTGCCCGTGCGCTGCTGCCAGGTGACGAGTTTGACCAGGCGACAGCTTCAAGCGTGAGCGTTCCCGCGTTGTCGTAGACGAAGATGTCATACAGCGTGTTCGCGGTCAGGCTAGAGAGGGACAGGCTCAGCTCACTGAATGCGTAAATCTGCCAGCCGTTGCCGTTCCATAAGCCGATGAGGCTGCCCAGGAACGGCGTGAAGTACAACGTGCCGAACCCAATCACGTCACCCGTAGTGATCGGCTCGCCACTGGTCAGCGTCAGACGACCCTCGCAGATGGAGTGCCGCGGCAGAAGCGTCTCGGCAGGCACCGTGACGTAGACGAACGTCGTGGTGGCCGAGAAGTTTACGGCCGAACCTCCGCTACTGCTCCTAAGAATCTTGTCCCGGCTGATCGTGTTCGTGCCGGAGTGGTACGTGCCAATCCCAACCTCAGTGCCTCCATTGGTCAGGTCCTTGGCGCCGTAGTAGAAGCTGTCGCCGTCGCTGAGAGACGACGAGAACGATACGTAGCCGGTTAGGGCACCCCCAAGCGAGAAGTCACCAGTTCCGCTGCTGGTGACCTTCTCCATCGCGTTGTCTGTGATTTTCGGCGTCGTGCTCATGTTCCTGTCCTTCTAGATCATCGTTTCAGGTTGGAGCGCTCCAACCTGCTCACTCCTCGGCCTCCTGCCCCCGCAAGGTTCCTCTCCAACTCGGCGACGGTCTTGGTCAGCCGATGTATCGTGGCACCTTGCCGAGACGTCTGGGCAAGCAAGTCATCAATTAAGCCCTGCGGGTCGGATTGACGACGCTGGTCAAAAGCGTTCATTGGTCCTTGGCCCATTGCCGGGAAGAGAGGTAGTCGAGCAGGTTCTGGCGGCTGTACAGCATCCTGCCGCGCGGCCCGACGGACGCCTTGATGCGGCCAAGTCGCCGCTCACTACCGAGTTGCTGGCGCGTAAGCCCCAGCATTGCGGCTGCCTCGTGCTCGTGGTAGGCGAGCCGGCCGTCATTAGGCAGAGTGGACGCCAACGCTGCCACCGCAGTTGAGACTGCCTGTTCGATGATTGGCTTTAGCGATTCGTTGTCGAATTCAATCTTCATGCGACCGACTCTACCGGCCACAACTTGGCACCGGAACCACTTTCCGGTTTCGTCTGGTTCAGTCGTATTCGCATGTGAAAGGCTCCGGCACCCTCAACCATCCCTCAATAGCCAGGACAACGCGACCGAACATGACCGCGATAGCAAAAAGAGAAAGCCCCGCAAATCACGAGACTTGCGGGGCTTCGCTATTAGGTCGGGTTTGCTATAGTATACTAACGTTTAGACTTAAAATCCTGTGGGGGGTAACCCCCGTGCGGGTTCGATCCCCGCTTCGGCCACTAGGTTAGGGCAAATCAAGGAATCGTCAGTTTTGGGTGCGCCGTGTCTGCGCTGCGTTTATGAGCGACGACGACAATCCGCTTGTCTACGAAGTCATCGCTTGGCTCGAAAAGGCCGCCCACGACAGCGACTGCTTCGACATTCTCAGACGCTTTAGTGACGGCTTGCCGACCACTTGCAAGGCCGTTGGCTTTGATTTCAGCGGCGCGTTTTGCGACCGACCGATAGACATCAAGTTTCGCATTCCAGTCTCAGAGTTGAAGAAGGCAACTGGCCTATCAGATGACGGACTGGCCATCGTTAAGCAATTCTTGGGAGCGATTCCAGACGGCGAGATAAGGGCCGAGCTCGTCAGCGATGACAATTTCGGCGAATCTATTATTTTACATCAGCTCCATTGGGTGCCACGAGAGCTTCGCGCCGAATTTCAACAAAAAGTACGGACCATCAGCGATCTTGTTAAGAAGCTGATCGCGTTGCAGGAAGCATCGGAACCCAAACCTTCTCCGCCGCCTCCTTCAACTGGGGGGCCATGTTGATGTAACGCTGCGTCGTCGTGAACGACTTGTGCCGCATCATGCGTTGCAGGGCGGTGGCGGTTAGCCGATCGGCGTTAAGCGTGGCGCAGGCACGGCGCAAGTCATGGAAGCCATAAAACTGGCAAGACTCCGTGTGCTCGTGGTTGCCGTAGCACGGCAGCTTGATCCCGGCCTCCCGTTGGATCGCCCTGAACTCTGCCCACAAGCTGAAGCGCCTGGCGCCCGGCTCGCGCTTCGTCTCAAACCACCCAAAGACCTCCTGCTTGCCACCGCTCGCGCCGTCGAGTTGCAGCGTATCGCGGGTCAACTTCGATTGCCAAGGTGGTCAGCGCTAAGCTCTCAAAACGGCCCCCCTTGGTGTTTTCCGCTCGCAGCAGCGCCACGGCCGCGTCCAGGTCAACGTCCTCCCACCGCAGGGCAACGAAAGAAAGCGAAGCCCATTGATCTTCCGCCACCTCTTCTACAACCGCGCTGCCCGCAAGCGATCGGCATCGAGCGACGGCGACGATCGTTCAATCAACTTTGGCGATCCGTTTCGGCCAATATCTGCGCATGACGTAGACCCCCGCCACCAACGCGGCAAGGACGCTCGCTGCGAAGGCGACGATCATTCCGTCATAAGAAGGCTGGGGCCTCATAAACACCGCGAGGCCCAGAGGAACGCAGACCACGGCGCACGCGATCGCGCCCGCAAGGCTGGCGAGCAACAACATGGCTCCCGACATGACGATCGCCTGCACGCGCTCGGCTGCGCTGATCGGCAGTCCGGCCTCGCGACGTCGCTCGACGACGGCCCACGTTCTGGCTAAAACGGGGCTGGCCAGCACGAGCAGCAAAACGGCCAGGCCGGGCGAGACGAACGCCAGCGCCCCGCTCAGGACGCAAACACCCAGCGCGACCGCCGCGATCCAACGCCATTCGTCCCCGCGGTCCAGCGATTCGATGGCCGGCGAGACGAACGGGTTCGCGTTGTCTCGTCCGCACTCGGGGCAAACGTCGAGCGCGGAGCGATGTCCACAGGTCGGACACGCACGATCGGCAGGCGTCGGTTCCATCTGGCGATTTCTCCAGCCCTCGTCGGCCCGGGCCAAGCGCTTTGCGACAGGCCGGGGGCGACGGCCTGGCGCGAGGAGGATGGCCTCCCCAGACGTCCGATCGGGCGAGGCGGGAAGACCCGACACTTCAAAATCCGCCGTTCACTGCACCAACTCGGCCTTCACGTCGCCCAGGTCAAGCTGCTCCCCCGCTTTAAGCTGGCGATCTTCGTCGGTGATCTGCGGAGCGCGGAAAAACGCGTCACCCTGCTTGAAGCCGATCGCCAGCCGTTCACCGGGCAAGACGTTTTCGACGCGGAACCTGCCGTCGCCGTCGGTCTTGAGCGGCGGCTGTTGCATACCAGCAAAACGAAACAGTTCCGACGCGCTGCGCCGCAGGTAACTGACCTGCACGGCGGCGTCCGCAAGCGGTTCTCCGTCGGGATCCAGGGCGCGGCCGCTGATCGTCGCCGGCGCGCCGAGACGAACCGTCACGGGTTCCGCCTCCTCGCCCGTCAACGTCGCCGATCCCGCCAGCCCGCGCTGGGTATGCAGGATCCACACGCGCCTCGGCCGGTCGGCGCCGAGGCCGTAGATCGTGCAGGTTGGTTCCTCGATTTTGTAGGTGATCGGCGGTATATCGGCGACGCCGGCCACCCAGGCGCCCGAAACCGGATTCCCCTGTTCGTCTTCGATCGCGATCGTCGCCGTTTTGCCAGAATCGAGGGACAAGTCGCACGCCAGCGGTCCGCTGTCGGGCGCCAGATCGAGGACTTTTAACGCGCTGAAGAGCCCCAGAAAGATGACTTGGCCTCCCGATAGGGTAAAGAACCGCTCGTCGCCGTTCACGGTGGTCGGCACGCGTTTGCCCTCTTCGTCGCTGAAGCGAGCCTGCCGATAGGGGCTGGGTTTAATGTCGGCGACTCGCGGTCCGCCGCTTTGCACCTGCGCCATGAGCACGCCCGGCCCCGGAGCAACGAGCCGCCGAAAGTGACCGTCGGGATCGGTCGCTTGAAACCCGCGCATGTTCTTCGCCCCTTCGTAGCCGGGCTCGTCGACGAAGCGGTTGTCAGGGAGCGGCACGTAGGTCACACTTCCTCGCACGCCGTCGCCCGTCGCCGGGTCGAACAGGCGCCCCTCGACGACGATACCTTCTTTCAGCTCAACGTCGAGGTTGATCTCCGTCTGGCCCGGCGCCACGTCGAGCTGAAAGGAGCGAGTAAGCAGGTTGCTGTCAAAGGGCGGGAAGACGTTCAGCGGCACTTGCGGACTGCGACGCACTCCGCGCGCCTCGAAGTGCCCGTTCGCATCGGTCACTGGCGTCGCAGACAGGTTCTGGCGGCCGCCACTGGGCGACCCCACCCTGGCCATCACGACCGGTTTTCGGTCAGGCCCCGTGAAGACCGTGCCGCGAATCACCACCTCCGCTTCGGCCACGTGCTCGATCACGGGGCCGATCAGGCGGGCTAACATGCCGCGCATGCGCATCTGGGGACCGACGCCCGCTGCCGCGGCCCGGTTAAACTGATCGGCCTCGAAGCCCTCGCGTTGAACGACCTTGAACTCTTCGGTGACAAGACCCGGCGCGACGATCGTGACCGTCGCCAGCCGCTCGACTCCGACGCCCAGCACCTCGAATTGGCCGTTCTTATCCGTTTCGCCGGCGAGGGCCGAACCGAGCGGCCTCAGCAACATCAACGTTTGATCAAGCCCCGCCAGCGCGTCGTTCGAGTTTCTTTTCCAGGCCGCCAGGAAGTTGTCCAGGCCGGACTTCGCGGGGGCTTGAATCTGGGTGACCCTAACCTTCGCGCCCGCCACGGGGCGGCCTTCCGTGTCGGTCACATGTCCTCGAATCGGGAGATCGTCCGTTAATCGCAAGGCGATGTCCGCGGGGATCTCGTCACGAACGATTCCCCGCCAGACGATGCCGTAGCCGGACTTGTGGGCGATCAGTTGCCGCGGGAACTCGCCGAGGGGTGCATCGTGTTCCGACAGCGACAACTCAAATCGTCCCTCCTCGTCCGTAACCGCGCGCTTCTCGAAGCGCACGTCGTCGCGGGTTTGAGGTTGGCGGGAGTTCAACTGCAACCAGTAGATATCCGCTCCTGCCGCCGGTTTGCCGTCGGGCAACAGCACGTGACCGCGCAGTACGGGTGACTCTTCAGAGCCGACTGTAATCTCGGCGATGCCCGACGTCGCCGCGAACAGCGTTACCCAAAGCGCGTGAGATCGAAGGGTCTGCAGGCGGGTCATCATCACACCTTACGAAGTGGGGTTGTTTCGGTGGATGCCGGCATTATGTAAAGGTGCCGTGGCGGAAGCAAACTTGCAAAAGCGCCTCGTGCTACTGCGCCCTGCACGGGAGTACCAAGCCGCCATTTTTGCGACAGCCTGGGAAGAGCATGCTCCGACGTTCGTTCTAACGCACGGCTGTAGTATTAGGCCGCATTGCGCACGAAGCGCACACCAACCCGAAGCGTCAGCGAGGGCGAGGGACCGACTTACCCTCGCTGACATTTCGGGTTAGCGACAAGGCGCGCTGTCGCGCGGCTGCGGCGCGTCCTGCGCAATGCGGGTTAGGCTTTGGTTTGAAACAACGCCGGAGTGTCTTTCGCCCCGCGAAAGGCGACGATAACACCGGCGACAATCGAAATCGTCATGGCCGAATAGCCGTCGGCCACGTGGTTACGCCGAGTCGTTGTCGCGTTGACCGTCGGGGGAGGAGGGCCGCGGCATGGGCCGATGCCGGGCCTGGTGCAACAGCCCGCTGCCGCGCCGCAGCGCTTCGGTGCCGAATCGATCCCGCAGCTTGTCGGCCGCCTGGTCCAGTCGGCTGTGACGTGCGTGCGACTCGTCGTCGAAGAGAAGCCCCTGCACCTGCTCGGGATTCTCAAACTGGCTGACGCCGACCCCCAGCAAGCGGATCAGAAGTCGCCGGGTCGGCAGACGCTCGGTGAGTAGTCGCACGGCGGTTTGCCGGATCTCTTCCGTCACGTTCGTTGGCTCGACGAGCGTCTCGGCGCGGGTGATCGTGTGAAAATCGCCGTAGCGAACCTTGATCTGCACGGTGCGGCCGCGCAAACGATGCCGCCGCAGCCGCCAGGCAACTTGCTCGGCCAACTCGCTCGCCCAGGCCCGCAGCGTCTCCATGTCGGCGATGTCCGAACTGAAAGTCGTCTCGTGCGAGATCGACTTGGCGTCGCGGTCGGGCACGACCCGCCGCTCGTCGACGCCGCGGGCAAGCTGAGCCAGGTGCTCTCCCGTCTGGCCGAAGTGCCGCCGTAGGATTTCAAGGGGCATCCGCCGCACGTCTCCGACCGTTTTCACCCCAAGCCGCTCGAACACCTGGCCCGCGACGCGCCCCACTCCCCACAGGCGGCCGACCGGCAGAGGATCGAGAAATTCTTGGATTTGAATTTCGCCGTCTTCGACGAGAACAAAACCGTCCGGCTTTTGCAGATCGCTGGCGATCTTGGCCAGAAACTTGTTCGGCGCGACCCCCACCGAGGCCGTCAGCCGCAGCTCGTCGCGAATCGTCTGTTTGATCCGGCGGCCGATCTCAGGTGAAGAGCCGAAGAGAGGCTCGCTCCCGGTCACGTCAAGGAACGCCTCGTCGAGCGAAAGAGGCTCGACCAGGGGCGTGTACTGGTCGAAGATGGCGCGGATTTGCTCGGAGATTTCCGCATAGAAGCCGAGGCGGGGCGGCAGCACGAGCGCGTGCGGGCAGAGACGCAAGGCGGTGGCCGTGGGCATGGCGCTGTGGACGCCGTATTTGCGCACTTCGTAGTTGGCGGCCGCCACGACCCCACGCCCCTCAGGCGTGCCGCCCACGATGAGCGGCTTGCCGGCCAATTCGGGCCGCTCCCGCTCCTCAACCGAAGCGTAGAAAGCGTCCATGTCGACGTGGAGAATCATTCGTCACCCGCGATGAGCGGCCGGAATTATACACCGGCGCGCCGCGGCTGTTGCTTAAAGCTGTGTGCCCGGTGGCGATTCCAGGCCACTTTCACGCGCCGACCAATTCGGCCGGCCTGGCGTCCCAGGGAACGCTCGGATCGAGACGGGCGGCCCAAGGCATGAGTTGCCTCAAATCGGGCACGCAGGCGGGCGACAGCACCTCCAGCGCTTGGACGCCGATCTGCCAGAACCCGCCTCCCAAGGGGACGCTTTGCCGCACCGCCGCCGAAACGAAGTAGGCCTCTACGTTCGACCAGAAACCCACCACGACTTGCTCCGCGCGAAGCGGCTGGTGCAGCACGAGGGCAAGCCCACCGCTCGACAGGTTCTTTGAGAGCGCGTAGGCCAACTCGCCAACCGAAAGTACGTTATTATCGTAAGGAACCAGCAGGACCGGAATGGTTCGATTAGAACGCAATTCCCAACGAGAGTCACCTTGCAGGGGGGGCTGATTGGGGGTCGAGGAGTTGACCAGGCGGCGGATTAGTCGGTCTAGTTCTCTATGCCTGTCTCGGCTTTGAAACCAGAGCATGGATAACTTCCAATGGGGCCGGTGACACACAAAACATAGCATTCCCTTTCAGATCCAACGGAAGATTGATGGACCGGCAGGCAAATACTTCGACCATCCTCACGGCCGCCAGCGCGATTCGCTGCGGCCGCACGACGGCGCGGCAACTAGTCGATCGGTGTCTGAGCCAGATCGAGGCGCTGGAGTCTCGCATCCACGCCTGGGTGCTTGTCGACGCGGAGGGCGCGCGCGACGCGGCCCGGCGGGCCGACGACGAAATTGGGCAAGGCCGCGACCGAGGTCCGTTGCACGGAATCCCGATCGGCATCAAGGATCTCTGTGATGTGGCCGGGTGCCCGACGCTTGCCGGGTCGCCGCTACGGGCCGGTCACCGGGCCGAGCACGATGCGACCGTCGTGGCGCGCCTGCGCCAGGCCGGGGCGATCATTCTCGGCAAGACCGTGACGACCGAGTTCGCCAGCTTCGACCCGCCGCCAACCCGCAATCCGTGGAACCTCGAGCGCACGCCCGGCGGATCGAGCAGCGGCTCGGCGGCCGCGGTGGCGCTGGGAATGTGCCTGGGAGCGATCGGCTCGCAGACGGGGGGCTCGATTACGCGCCCCGCCAGCTTCTGCGGCGTGGCCGGCTGCAAACCGACGTTCGGCCGGGTGAGCGGGGCCGGCGTGGTGCCGCTCAGCCGGCACATGGACCACGTCGGTCCAATCGCCCGCTCGGTCGCCGACCTGGCGGCCATACTGGGCGCCATCGCGGGGTGCGACCCGGCCGATCCGAGCACGTCGGACGTGCCGGTCGACGATTACGTGGCTGCCTGCCAAAAGCCCAGTCCGCCCCGTCTGGCGATCGTCGACGAGCCGTTCTTTCTTGAGGGTCCGCCCGGCGCGATTACGTCCGCCGTCTTCAAGGCCGCCGACGCGTTTCGCCAGGCCGGCGCCGAGATTCGCCAGACCAGGTTGCCGGCGGGGTTCTACGACGTCATCTCGCTGCACCGACGGCTTATGACCGTGGAGGCCGCCGAATATCACGAGCCGATGTTTCGCACAGAGGGTCACCGCTACGGAAAGCACATCGGGGGGCTCATCGACGAAGGTCTGGCGACACGCGCCGTCGACTACGCCGCGGCCCTGGTGCACCGCCGGACGTTGCAACGAGAGCTCTTGGGTTCGTTCGGCGACGGCGACGAATTCGACGCTTTGATTACCCCGGCAACCACCTCGACCGCCCCGAGCGCCGAGACCACGGGCGACCCGAAATTCAACTCGCCCTTCAGCTATGTGGGCTACCCCACGGTTTCGTTCCCCTGCGGTCTGGCCGAAGACGGCCTGCCTGTCGCTTTGCAGTTGATCGGCCGTCCTTTCCAGGAGGCGCGCCTGCTGGCCGCCGCGAGCTGGTGCGAAAGTGTGCTGGGCTTTGAGGCGGCCGCACAACTCCCTGGTGCGATCTGACGGGGCAGGCGTTTATCTTGCCGGAATTCCCGTTGTGAGCGCCCATTCACGCCGCGATTCTCCATTGCTATACTGGATGAAGGTTCATTGGATCGGACCTTCCGGATGAAACTTTCGCGACTCGACCTGAAGGCGTTTGGGCCGTTCACGGACGAGGTGCTCGACCTGAGCGCCGGAGAGTGCGGCCTGCACCTCATTTACGGCCCCAACGAGGCCGGCAAGAGTTCTGCGCTGCGCGCCTTGAAGCAGTTGCTTTACGGCATTCCGCAACGCAGTGGCGACGACTTTGTCCATCCTTACGCCAACCTGCGAATCGGCGGCCTGATCACCAACGGCAACGGCAGCCGGCTCGAGATTCTCCGCCGCAAGGGATCGAAAAACGACCTGCGCACGGCCGACGACACGACGATCGTTGAGCCAGGGGTTCTGGCCAGCTACCTGGGCCGACTCGATCGCGAGACCTTCGAGACGATGTTCGGAATCGATCACGCCGCACTCGTCCGCGGCGGCCAGGAGATCGTCGAGGGCAAGGGGAACCTCGGTCAGGTCCTGTTTGCGGCCGGCTCCGGAATCGCCGACTTGCGGGGCGTGCAGGAAGAACTGGAGCGCGAAGCGGCCGAATTATTCAACCCGGCGCCCCGGGCCAAGAATCCCCGCATCAACGCCCGGCTCGCGCAATGGCAAGCGGCCCGCAAAGAGGTCACGGCCGCCCAGTTGCCCAGCGCCCAATGGGAACAGCACGACAAGGCCTTGCGGCAAGCCCAGGAGCAACTGGCGAAAGCCGACCAGGAACTCGAGCAAATCCGACTGGAGCACGCCCGGCTGTCGCGTATTCATCAGGCCATACCACTCGTCGTCCGGCTGAAGGCGACGGCCGTCGAGCTGGCGAAGCTCGGTGCGGTGCGTCTTTTGCCCGACCGGTTTGGGGAGCGCCGCCGCGAGACGGCCGCGCGGCTCACCATCGCCGACACGGCGGTTATCGCGGCGAGCCAAGCGATCGCCGAGCTGGAGGAGCAGATCGAGAAGCTCGCCGCGACGGAATCGTTGCTGAGCCGCGAAAGAGGGACTGGCGGCACGTCGCCGGGATCGTCCGCACAACCGGCGTCGGCGCTCTGCTTTTCAATCGAGGCGATCGACCAGCTTGCCAAGGATCTCGGCAGCCACCGCAAGGCGCAGCACGACCTCCGGGGCTTGCTGGCCAGCCGCGAGCAGGTCGAGGTCGACGCGCGCCGCATGCTCAAGCAACTTCGGCCCGACATCGGTTTGGATGCCGTCGAGACGCTTCGCCTCAGCCGCCGGCAGCAGGTCGAGGTACAAAACCTGGGCAACAAATACGAAGCTCTCTCTACCCAATGCGATCAGGGGCGCGTCAATCTGACGGCCTTGAGCGAGCGTTTGAACCAGGCGCGCAACGCTCTGTCCGGCCTGCCGGCGCCGCGCAACCCGGATTTGCTCAAGAGCGTGCTGCGCCGCGCGCAAAGTGTGATCCGCGTTGAAGAGGAGCAGGCCGAGGCAGCTACCGAGTTGACGCGGCTTGAAGAGCAGGCGGCGGCCGCGCTGCGCCGGTTGCCGCTCTGGACCGGAACGCTGGAGGAGCTCGAACTGCTCGCCGTCCCCTCGGCGGAGACGATCGACACTTTCGAGGGCCGTCTCGCCGAGGCCGAACAGCAGTGCGCGGCGCTCTCGGACCAAATCGCCGGACTCGAGGCCACGCTCTCCCAGCTCGATCGCAAGATCGAGCAGATTCTGCCCGACGGCGACGCCCCCAGCGAAGCGTCGCTGGCCGAGGCGCGGCGGCGCCGGGACGACGGTTGGACGCTCGTCCGCCAGGCGTGGCTGGACGGCCGGCCGGAACCATTTGAACCGAATTGTCTTTGCGAAGGTGAGACCGAGACCTCCGCCGGCCTGGCTGACGCCTTCGGCGAGTCAATCCAGCGGGCCGACGACATCGCCGACCGTCTGCGTCGCGACGCCGAGCAATTAGCCGCGCGGGCGGCCCTGCTGGCCCAGCGTCAGGCGTGCCTTGACGACCTCGAAAAGGTCGCCTCGCTTGGGCCAAAGGCCGAGGAAACGCGCGACGCGGTGACGAGAGAATGGCGAACGCTCTGGCGTCGGTTGGACATGGAGCCCCAATCGCCGCGCGAGATGCGCGCCTGGGAGCGACGGTACCAGCAGATGCTGGCGCAGTCCGAGGCGATCCGCAGGCAGAGGGCGGCCGTCGTCACGTTCGAGGCGCGGATGGCGAACTGCCGGCAGGAACTGAACCGTGCGCTGGCCGCGCTGGATGCACCGACGACCCAGCAGGGAGAGACGTTGGCTGCCCAGCTCGAACGGGCCCAACTGCTCGCCGACGAAATCGACGCCTCGGCCGCCGCCCGCGGCCGGCTTACCGAAGAGGTCGCCGTCCTCACGCGGCAGCTCGAGACCGAACGGCTGAAGACGACCGAGGCCGAGCGAGGGCTCGCAGCCTGGCGGGCCCGCTGGTCGGCGGCGGTGGCGCCGCTCGGCCTGTCGCCAGACGCCACGCCGGCCCAGGTCAACGAAACGCTGGCCCAGCTCGACGCCCTGTTCGCGCAGGTTGTCGAGGCGGACCGATACCGCGTGCGGATCGAAGGGATCGCCGCCGAAGCGGAGCAGTTCTGCCAGCGCGCCACTGCGGTCGTCGAGCGTCTTGGTCAAGGGGAGTTGTTGACGAAGCTCCCCGTCGACCAGGCCGCTGACGTGCTGCTCGCCCGTTGCCGCCAGGCGATCGAAGATCGGGGGCGCGTGCAAACGCTTCAAAGGCAGCGAGAGAAACACGCGGCCCAGCTTGCCGAGGCGAAGCAAACTGCCGCCGAGTCGCGGGCCATGCTCGATACGCTGTGTCGCGACGCGGGCTGCGACGATCCGGCGGAGTTGCCCGGGCTGGAAGAGCGTTCCGCGCTGGCCAAAGAGCTGCAGGCCCGCCAGCGAAACCTGCACGAACAGATCGCTTTGCTGAGCGCGGGGAGCCCGCCAGATGCTTTTGTCGAAGAGGTCGAGAGCACCGACTGCGACGGGTTGCCGGGCAAGCTCGACGAATTGGACGAGCGAGCCAGCAGGCTCAAAGCGCAGCGGGATGAATTGTCCAAAACGGTTGCGGTCGAGGCCAACCAGCTCGCGTCGGCCGACGTCCGCTCGGCGGCGGCCGAGGCGGAAGAGCAGGCCCAGGGGCTGGCGGCCGAAATCGCGGGAGACATCGAGACCTACGTCCGCCTGCGGCTGGCGTCGGCGATGCTCCGCGCGGCGATCGAACGCTACCGCGAGAAGAACCAGGGACCGGTGCTTGACCGGGCCAGCCGGCTGTTTGCCGAACTGACGGTCGGGTCCTTCGCCGGTCTGCAGGCCGACTACAACGACCAGGGAGATCCCGTCCTGGTGGGGATACGCGAGGGCGACGGCCGCCCGGTCACGGTTGACGGAATGAGCGAGGGCACGGCCGACCAACTCTATCTGGCGTTACGTCTGGCGAGCCTGGAGAACTACCTCGACGATCACGATCCGGTGCCGCTGGTCATCGACGACATCCTCGTCAACTTCGACAACGAGCGTTCGCTGGCCACGCTCAAGGTGCTGGCCGAGCTGTCGCGTCGAACCCAGGTGATCTTCTTCACCCACCACGAACACCTGGTCGAGATGGCCGAAGAGCACCTGGAACCGGACGTGCTGTACACGCACCGCCTGGAGAGAGCCTCGGCGTCGCGGGCCAAGGCGCTCGTTCATTGCCTGCGCTGAGCCTGGACCACACGGGCCAGCCCCGCCAGGTCCTTCACTGTCGGTTCCAGCGCGAAGCGCCCGTCGGCGGCGACCAGCTCACGCACGGCCGTTTCGATTTGCGGACTGATCTCGACGAGCAACCAGCCCCCCGGCTTGAGCCGATCGCCCGCCTCGCCGATCAGCCGGGCGATCAACTCGGTGCCGCGGGAACCGGCGACGAGGGCGCCGCGCGGTTCGTAGTCGCGCACGTCACGACTTAAGGCGGCCAGTTCGTTCTCGGCCACGTAGGGCGGGTTGGAAACGACAAAATCGAACTTCCGCTCGGGCGCGACGGCGGCGAATAGATCGCTGTTTACAAACTCAATTCGATCGTCGACGCCGTGGTCCCTGGCGTTGGCCGCCGCCACATCCAGGGCCTTGGGGCTGACGTCCAGCGCCACGATTCGGCAGGCGGGCAGGTATTTCGCGGCGCAGACGCCAATCACGCCGCTCCCCGTCCCCACGTCGGCCACCGTCCATGCGGCGTCGGCCGGCTTCGCCAGGTCGAGCAGCCGAATGACGAGGAACTCCGTCTCCGGGCGCGGAATGAGCACGTCGGGCGTGACGCGAAAGGAAAGCGAATAGAACTCTCGCCGGCCGACGAGGTAGGCGACCGGCGTCCCTTCGGCCCGGCGCCGCACCAGCTCACGAAAGGCGGTGCGCGTGTCTTCGCCCGGCATTTCTTCGAAGCGGGCGTAAAGCTGGATCCGCGGGCAGCCCAGCGACTCGGCCAGCAACACCTCGGCGTCGAGCCGCGGGCTATCGGCCCCGTGCTGCTTCAAGTACTGCGTCGTCCACTGGAGCAGGCGTCCGATCGTCCAGGTCTCGGATTGCGGCATGCCAACAGGTTAACCGATCGGGACGCGAACATGAAGGATGGACAAGAAGGTCTTAGGTCTTAGGTCTTAGTTAGGAGTCGGAAGTGCCGATCTAAGACCCAAGACCCAAGACCTTCCTTATCACCCTTCGTCCTCCATCTGCGCGCGCAGTTGCTGGCGATCGTACTCGACGCAGGCGTCGAGCACCGGCTCGAGGTTGCCGGCCAGGACGCTGTCGAGCTTGTAGAGAGTGAAATTGATGCGGTGGTCGGTCACGCGGTTGTCGGGAAAATTGTAGGTGCGAATTCGCTCGCTCCGATCACCCGATCCGACGAGGGTTTTGCGTTCGTGCGCCCGCTTGGCATGCTCCTGCTCGCGCTTATGCTCCAGCAAGCGGCTCTTGAGCACGCGCAGGGCCTTGGCCTTGTTTTTGTGCTGGCTCTTTTCGTCCTGGCACTGCACGACGATGCCGGTCTCGTAGTGCGTCAGCCGCACGGCCGATTGGGTCTTGTTGACGTGCTGCCCGCCCGGCCCGCTCGCCGAGAACAGATCGAGCCGATAATCTTCCGGCTTGAGATCGATTTCGACGTCTTCCGGTTCGGCCAGCACGGCCACGGTCGCGGCCGAGGTGTGGATGCGGCCCTTGGCCTCGGTCTGCGGCACGCGCTGCACGCGGTGCCCGCCGCTCTCATAGCGCATCAGCCGGTAGACGTCTTCTCCCTCCAGCCCCAGATAGATTTCCTTAAAACCGCCCAGCTCGGTGGGGCTCAGGTCGAGCACCTCCACCTTCCAACCTTTGTGTTCGGCCAAGTGGCGGTACATTTCGTACAAGTCACGGGCGAACAGGGCCGCCTCGTCGCCACCCGTGCCGGCGCGAATTTCCATCACGCACTTGGTGCGGTTGGCGTCTTCACCCCCCACGGTCATATCGAGAAGCTCGGACCAGAGCGTCTCCCGTTCGCCCCGTAACTTGGGGAGCTCGGCCTCGGCCAGCTCGCGCAGATCGGCATCGTCGCCGGCGAGCATTTCGTTGGCATCGTTGATCTGCTTGTTGAGGTCGAGGAACTGGCGATATTTGGTGGCCAGCTTGGCCAGCGAGCCCCGTTCACGGGCGACGGCCGCCATCTGCGCCGAGTTGCTTAAGACGGCCGGATCGAGAAGCTGTCGATCGAGCTCCTCAAAACGGGCCAGTTTCTGGTCTAAGAGTTCGCGCATGGGCTGAAGCCTTCAAAAAGGATTAGGGGCGCGCGTCGGTTCTTCCCCTCTCGGCAGAGGGTTAGGGCGAGGGGAGCCTGCGCTAAAGCTCGATCTTCATCTAGCGCTGGCCGCCCTCACCCTCTCCCGCAAGGAAGAGGGAATACGCGGACGCAACAGAGAACGCTACCGCGGAGCGACAAAGAAGAATGCGGTCGCTAAGCTTCGCCCGATTCGGCGGTGGCGACTTTAGCCGCCTTCTTATCTCGCTTGAGGCTGGCGTAACCGGCCGAGGCGAACTTGTTCTTGAACTTCTCGATCCGTCCGGCCGTGTCGACGTACTTTAGCTTGCCCGTGTAGAAGGGGTGGCAAGCGCTGCAAATATCGACTTTCAGCTCGGGCATCGTGCTGCGCGTGGTGAACGAATTGCCGCAACCGCACTTGACGGTGGTTTCAAAGTACTTGGGGTGGATTCCCTTTTTCATTCCCCTTGCTCCCGCCGCCGGTATCAACGCCGGCCCGGCATTTGCTGACTCTTGACAGTTCTGTGAAACGCGCAATTCTACTGTTAGCTGGCGCGGGCGGCAATAGCTGCTCGATCGACCTTGTGACCCAGAGAATCGGAAGGAGCGTTCATGCAGACCCAGACTCCCGATCAGCTTGTCCAGAAGAAATGCCGGCCTTGCGAGGGAGGCGTCGAGCCTTACAACCCCGCCCAATCGCAGGCCCAGCTCGAAAAGCTTACGGGCTGGCGAATGAGCCACGAGGGGCAGCGCATTCGTAAAGACTGGACGGTCAAGAACTTCATGGCCGGCATCGACTTCTTCAATCGCATCGCCACCGTCGCCGAGGCCGACGGTCATCATCCCGACCTTCACCTTGAGGGTTACCGCAAGGTGGCGATCGAGCTCTGGACCCACGCCATCGGCGGCTTGTCCGAGAACGACTTCATCCTGGCCGCCAAGATCGACCAGATTCCCGTGGAACTGAAGAAATAAACGGTGCGGACCGTCTAGCCGGGCAGATAGGCGTCGAGCAGCACGGCAAAGCCGCGCGGCCGCAGTTCGGTTTTTCCCAAAGACGCCGGTAGAAGCGCCGTGCTGCCTTTTTGCAGCGGCCGCTCGTCGGGATCGCCGGCGATCGTCAATTCGCCTTCCAGAACCGCCAGCAGGTGGCAGCGCTCGTCGCCACCCATCGTTTCGGGCGACGAGATCTTCCAGCGGTCGAGCACGAACTTGTCGCATTCAACCAGCCGCTCGACGTGCTCGTGCGCTCCCGGCTGGGGCGTTTGAGGCAACGCGGAACAATAACGGTAGTCGATCGCCGTCAGCCCCTCGTCGATGTGCAGCGTGCGCGGACGGCCGTCGGGGCCGACCCGGTTGAAGTCAAACAGGCGGTAGGTGACGTCGCTCGACTGCTGGATCTCGGCCACGAGCACTCCCGCTCCGATCGCGTGCACCATTCCCGCCGGGATAAAAATGCAGTCGCCGGGCCTCGGCTCGAAACAATGCAGGCACAACTCGCAGGTGCCGCGTCTTAGTTCGCGCTCCAGCGCTTCGCGATCGAACCCCCGTTTCAGACCGGCGTAGATCAGGCTTCCCGGCTGAGCGTCGAGCACGACCCAGGCTTCCGTCTTGCCCAGGTCGGGCGGATCGAGTTGGCCGGCCTGGTCGTCGTCGGGATGGACCTGCACGGAGAGGGTCTTTTGTGCGTCGAGAAACTTGAACAGAAGCGGGAAGCGCTCGAGCGGCGCGTGCCGGCCGAGCAGTTCGTCCGGCCGCTGGCGTACCAGTTCACCGAGCGAAAGGCCTTCGAGCGGCCCGCGCGCCACCCGGCTCTGGTCGCCCGGCCGATCGCAGACCTCCCAGCTCTCGGCGTAGTCGTCCCCTTCGCCGAGCGCCTTGCCCAAGAGGGTTCCCAGGCGGCGACCGCCCCACAGGTAGCGACGCAGGATCGGTTCGAATCGCAGAGGAGGGAGCATGCGCGAATCATGCGCGATTTTGCCCGTTTTGCAAAGAGTAGCTGCGATTCCGGGAGGTAAATTCCCCCAAGTGGCTTTGGTTGCCGCCCGATGCCGGCCCGGGTAAGATCGATTTAACGCTCCTGCCCGCCCCTTTCCCGCCCGTATTTGCCCCTCCTCAATGCTGAAGCGAGACGAAGACTACTTCAAGGATACGACGATGACCTTCGGGGAACACCTCGAAGAGTTGCGCTCGTGTCTGGTCAAGGCGCTGCTTGGGCTGGTGATTGGCGTGTCGATCGGCCTCTGGTTCGGCGATAGGGTGGTCGACCTGATCAAGCGCCCCCTCGAAAAGGCGCTCGGCGAGTACTACATCACGGAGGCGGAAAAAGCCTACGTGGCCTGGAGCGAGGCCCGCCAGGCGAAGGAACTGCCCGTTCCCTACACGCGCGATCAGATCAAGGACTTGGTCAACGAGCAGCGAATGCTCTACGAGATTCGTTATCTCGACCGCGTGCAGATTTTTGGCGCCCTTGCCGCGGAAGACAAACGGCTTGAACCATTCGCGCCCCCACCGCACGGTGACAAGGCGGGGGCCGTGCAGGCCGACGCGTTTGTCCCGGCGTTTTTCTGGCACCGCGTGGACAATGACGCCCGGATCACCACCAGCGTGTTCAACGTCCAAGAAGGTTTCATGATCTGGTTCAAGGCGAGCCTGGTCGTCGGGATTGTTCTGTCGAGCCCCTGGATCTTCTGGCAGATCTGGTCGTTCGTGGCAGCCGGTCTGTACCCCCACGAAAGAAAGTACATTCACATCTTCCTGCCGTTCAGCCTGGCCCTCTTTTTCGCCGGGGTGGCCATGGCCTACTTGCTGGTGTTCCAGCCCGTGCTTGGCTTTCTGTTTAGCTTCAGCGGCACGTTAGGCTTCAGGATCGAGCCGCGGATCAGCGAGTGGCTGAGCTTCGTCATTTTCCTGCCGCTCGGATTTGGCGTCAGTTTTCAATTGCCGCTCGTGATGTTGTTCCTCGAACGCATCGGCATATTTACCGTGCGAACCTACCTGGAGAAATGGAGAATTGCCATCCTGGTGATCGTCATTCTGTCGGCCGTTTTGACGCCCGCAGAAATCTACAGCATGCTGCTGATGGCCTGTCCGCTCGTCGTTCTCTACTTTGGCGGCATCCTTCTGTGCCACTGGATGCCCCGCGGACAGTTTGCCGTCGAGCCCGTGGCCTAGCCAGGCGTAGCCAGGATTGTTGAGACAGCGCACCAGCCGCGGGGTCGCTAAAGAATCGCGGCCCGCCCGTTTCACTTCTTCCCTAGCCGCCGATACTTCTCCTGGTATTTTTCCCACAATCGCTGCTGGCGGTTGTTGAGGTCGATCTTTCGGCCGCCGACGAAGGCCAGCGTCACTTGCGACGGCGTCTCCAGCGGATCGCCCGTGCCGACAAACAGCGTGGCGTCTTTGCCGGCCTCCAGGGAACCCAAGCGATCGGCCACGCCGAAGATTTGCGCGGCATAGAGCGTGACGGCTTTGAGCGCCTCGTCGGCCGGCAGACCGTAGGCGGCCGCCGTGCCGGCATGATAGGGCAAGTTGCGAACCATCGAGGCCCGGTCGGCGCCCGCGATGCAGAACTTGATGCCGAGTTGGTGCAGGCGGGCGGGAACCGTAAACGGCGTGTCGTAGGGATCGTCGCGCCTCCGCGGCAGGCGGTGTACGCCCCCGACGACCACGGGCACGTCAAGCTGCTTGATCAACTCGGCGCATTCGGGCGCATCGTAGCCGCCCAGAAGGATCACTTTGACGTGTTCGCGCTCGGCGAAGGCCAGGGCCGACTGAATCTGCTGGATTTCGTCCGCGTCGACCACCAGGGGCACCTTGCCTTCCAGCACCGGAATGAGCGACTGCCAGCGGGCGTTGTAGTCGGGCGGAACACCTTTGCCCTCCGCGCAGGCGCGGCACGCGGCGGCGTAGCTGCGGGCCTCGTCAAACGTCTGCCGGATCTCCTCCAGCGCCTTGTCGCGCGCCTGGATCTGCTCCTGCGCCTTCATCTCTTGCCACCAGGTGTAGATCGGCGCCATCTGCGGCCAGCGGACGTGGACCCCCACGACCGGCTTGACCGTCATCTCCTCCCACGTCCAGCCGTCGAGTTGCATCAGGGCCGACGTGCCGGAGATCAATCCGCCCCCCGGCACAGAGAGCACGCTCAGTACGCCGCCAGAGCGGGCCACTGGAATCAGCTCGCTGTCTGGGTTGACGGCCACCTGAGCCTTGGCGTTGGGGTTGATGCGGCCGGTTTCGGTATGGTCGTTCGTGGCCCGCACCATGGGGATTTCCATCAGCCCCAGGTGCGTGTAGCCGTCGATCATGCCGGGGTAAGCGTGCCGGCCGCTGATGTCGATCGTCTCGGTGTTGGCGGGCAGAACCAGATCGCGTCCGACGGCCACGATCTTGCCGGCGTCGAAAAGGACCGTTCCCCCCTCGATCGCCGGTCCGGAAACCGGATGAATCGTTCCGCCGACCAGGGCAATCGGGTGGTCCTGTGGCGCGCCGGGAACCTCGGGTGAGGCGAAGAGAGGTGCGGTGGCGCAGAAAAGAATCGTCCCCAGCAGGCTGGCGCTGCATCGCCGATGGATCATCGTACGGGTCATCCGTCGTAAATCTGTGAACACTTCAACACCCATCATTACTCCTCGCTGAGGTGGTCGTCGCGGCCATGCTCGCAAAAAATGTCTTCACGAGGAAACAGCTCCCGACGGTCGTCGTCGGGCCCTTCGGGCTCTTCGCCCGACGCCAGAATCCGCTGGACGAGGGCGGCCCGCATGCGGGCGGCTTCCTTGCGCTTTTGCGGCTCCTCGGCCAGGTCAAAATACTTCCGCCCGTCGATCCACGTCTGCTCGCAGCGTGCGTAGCTCGACAGGGGCGGACCGCTCCAAACGACCAGATCGGCGTCTTTGCCGACCTCCAGCGAGCCAACCCATTTGTCGATGCCGAGCTGAAGAGCGGGATTGAGCGTGACGAATTTCAGGGCCTCGGCCGGTTCGACTCCCCCGTAGCGCACGGCCTTGGCGGCCTCCAGGTTCAGGCGCCGGGCGAGCTCGGGGTCGTCGGAGTTGAACGAGACGACGACGCCCGCCTGACGCATCAGCGCGCCGTTGTGCGGGATGGCGTCGAGCACCTCGAATTTGAAGGCCCACCAGTCGGAAAAGCTCGAGGCGCCCGCCCCGTGCCGGGCGATGACGTCGGCCAGCTTGTATCCCTCCAGAATGTGTTGCAGCGTGCCGACCTTGACGCCAAAATCTTCGCAGGCGCGGAGGAACGCCAGGATCTCGTCCTGCCGGTAGCAGTGGCAGTGGACGAGCCGCTTCCCTTCCAGCACCTCGGCGATCCCTTCCAACTCTAGGTCGGTGCGCGGCGGCGATCCGGCCGGTTTCTCCTGCCACTCGCGCTGGCGGCGCCGGTAGTCGCGCGCCGCCCGGAACGCGTCGCGAACCAACTGCTCGACGCCCATTCGGGTCTGCGGATAGCGCGAGCGGAACTGGTCGCCCCAGTTGCTCTGCTTGACGTTCTCGCCCAAGGCGAACTTGATGCCCGCGGGGGCGCCGGCGAACTTCATCTCGCCCGCCAGCTCGCCCCAACGAAACTTGATCACCTGGTTCTGCCCGCCGATCGTGTTGGCCGAACCGTGGAGGATGTTGGAGGTGGTCACCCCGCCCGCCAACTGGCGGTAAATCTGCATGTCGTTGGGATCGATGAAATCGCCGATCCGCACCTCGGCCGTGATCGTCTGGGCCTGCTCGTTGATGCCGCCGTCGGTGGCCACGTGCGAGTGGCAGTCGATGACGCCCGGCGTGACGTGCTTGCCTTTGAGGTCGACCACCGTCGTTCCGTCGGGAATCGCCACGTCGGCTCCGAGGGCGACAATCCGGCCGTCGGCGACGAGCACCGTGGCGTCGTTGAGAACCCCGGCCGGGCCGCTGGTCCAGATCGTGGCGTGCTGAAAAGCGATGGACTTGGGTCGCTCGGGCGGCCCGGAAACGCCGTAGGCGCCCAGCGGATAGTTGACGGCGAACAGCGCGCCCTTGTTCTCTTGGCCGGCCGGCTTCTCGGACGCCGGCTGCTCGGGCGCGGCGTAAGCGGCCGTTCGTTTGCCGCGGATCGACGATTTTGTTCCATCGGACCAGACGACGAACCCCAGGCACGTCGTTTCGGCGGGCTGGGCCTGGTTGTCAGCGACGGTGGCGCTCAATTGCACGATGCCCGGCCAACCGAGCGGCTCCGCCGCAAAGGTTGCGCTAAAATGGGAAGCTTCGAGCGAGGCGCGAGAGAGGGCCGCTTCTCGATCGCCCCGTTTGACCTTGCCCGTCGGCTTGTGAGGTTCACCGTCGATGTCGAGCACAAGCGTTTCCGTGCCTCCGTCGGCGTTGGCAAGCTGTAGCTGCCAGCCGCCCTGCATCTCAACAAGGGGCGCCCCTTCGACCTCGTAGCGGCGGCCGTCGACCCAGGTTTCCAGCACCTTGGTCTTGGCGTCGAACAGGTCGCCGTCGCAGACCAGGAAGCTGGCCTGCTTGCCCGCTTCGAGCGTGCCCAGTTGGCGGCTCACGCCAAACAATTCGGCCGGGGTCTGCGTCAGGGCTCGCAAGGCCGAATTCCGCGGCAACCCGCGCTCGACCGCTTTGCGCACCCCGGCCAGAAACGTGGCGGGGTCGCTCAAGCCGTGCGTCATGAAAGCGATCTTGACCCCCGCCGCGTCGAGCCGGGCCGGGTTCTCAGGCGCGATGTCCCAGTGCATGAGCCGGTCCAACGAGACCGACATGGCCGATTCGGGCGTGGCCACACGGGGCGGTTTGGGAAAATTCAGCGGCAACACGACCGGCAGTCCGGTCGCTTTGATCGCTTCGAGCCGCCGGTATTCCCGCCCGGAGCCACGGACGATGGCTTGCAGGCCGAACTCGTCGGCCACCTGCTGGGCGCGAAGAAAGTACAGCTCGTCGGACGCCTGAAACATGACGGGTTTGCCAGAGAGGAAAGGCTGCATGGCAGCCAGGGCGTCGTTGCGCTCCGGCCGAGCCGCCGCGGAGCCGCCGCTGCTGCCGTCAAAAAACTTCCAGGCATCGGCGTACCAGCGCGCGTCGTAGAAGGCCTGACGCACGAGCGCCATCGCCCCCATGGGAGACATCGGATAGTTGTCGAGCGATCGCTGGGCTGGCGTGAGCATCAGGTGTAAGGCCACCTGGCTCTTCAGAATCGAACGGCTTCCGGGCTCATCGCCCAGCGACACCAGCGCGCTTGAGCCTTTGATGACGCCGACCGAAGGGGCGACCAGCCGTGCCGTGATGCCCTGACTGCGCAGCGTCTTGTTCGTCTCGGCGTCGAGGGTGTATCGGGCGTCGGCATCGATCTGCGGCACGACGTGCATGTTCCAATAGGCCGCCCCATGCTTCTCCGACGGACCGAGCTTCGAGGCTTCGGCCGACAGTTCCGAAAAGGCGTCGATCAGTCCGGGATAGATCGAGCGGGCGTCCCCTTGCGAGAACTTCCAGATGCGCGCGTCGGCGGGCGGCTCGACGTCGGCGCCGACCGCCACAACGACGCCATCTCGCACGACGAGCGTTCCCCGCTCGATGACCTTGTCGGGGGCCACCACGATCCGCGCTCCGGTGAAGGCGTAGGCGGCAGGCGCGCCCTCGCGCAACCCCGCGGCCGGAACCGTCGAGGGGACTTCGGCAAAGGCGGGCGAATACAGGAGCCCGGCGCCCAAAAAACACAGCAGAACCGCTTGATTTCGCATCGTTTGTTTCGGCTGGCGGAAACGACAGAGGCCCCCACTTATCAACGACATTAATGGCCGCCACGGGGAATGCAAGCGAGGCCGGAAAGTTCTTGTCTGTCGGACGAACGGGATGAGACGCGCCAAACCTCCAGTGCGCCGATCCTACTTGCTCGGCATTTGAGACGAATGGCGGCGGTCATGGACGGTGAACCTGTAATCGAACGGCCTGACTCCCGGAGGAATTGGCTTTGCGACTTCGGCTGGGGACAGAAGCTCGTATCCGCCTGCTCGTGTTCTGCCGTATCGACCGGCCGTCGTTACGGGGCAAACGGCGGCCTCCGCTTGGGCTTTCTCACGAGCGCATTCGCGCGAGGCCGCTTGAGGCCAACTACTCGTCCTCGTTCGCCGGGGGGATCGGCAACCGCACGAAAATGCTCGTGCCGGCCCCGGGATCGCTCTGGATGAGGCATTCTCCGCCAGAGAGCTGCGCGCGCTCCGACATTCCCCGCAGGCCAAATCCACGCTGGCGGGCCGAAGCCACGTCGAATCCGCGGCCGAAATCCCGGATCTCGATCCGCAAGTCGCCCCCCTGCCTGCGCACCGCGACCGTCACCAGGTCGGTCCCGCTGTGCTTTCTGGCGTTGTTCAAGGCCTCCTGAACGACCCGGTAGGCGGTTGTCTGAATCGTTTCAGGCAGTTGGCCGATCGCGGGATCGCACCCGCATTCGACCTTCATACCATTGGTCGAGAACTGATGGACCAGTTCCTGGACGGCGTCCCGCAGGCTCCCCTCGTCGAGCAGGGCGGGACGAATGCCCTGAATGACTCGCCTGCCGTCTTCAATCCCCCGCCGCAAGTTCTTGATGGCCTCGTCGATCATCGCCGAGCCTGCCGCGGGCAAAGGAAGTTGCTTGCACGTCTCCAGCAGCATCAGCGAACCGACGGCATATTGAATCAGGCCGTCGTGAAACTCATGGCAGAGGAACTGCTTCTCCTTCTCTTGAACCTCGATCAAGTCGCGCAGCAGTTGCCGCTGGGAGGTCGACTGGGCCTCGAATTGTTTTATCTCCGTGATATCGACGCCGATTCCGCCGACGTAGTGATTGCCGTGCCGGTCTCGATACGGAAACTTGGCGACCATCCAATAGGCAAGAGCGCTGCCGCCCCTTCGGCTCTCTTCCGTGACAGAGATCGGGACGCCGCCGGCCAGCACCTTGCGGTCGTTTTCGCGGAATTGCTGGGCTATTTCCGGCGGCCAAAGGTCGAAGTCGGTCTTTCCCAACCAATCCTCGCGCTTCATCTGGAAGCGACTCTCATACGCTTTGTTGAAATAGACGAGCCGGCCCTGCTCATCCTTCGCCCAGGCGATGGCCGAACTATGATCCATGAACGCGGCGAAACGTTCTTCCGATTCTTGCAAAGCCGCCGCCTTCAGTTTCTGTTCGGTGATGTCGCGGGCGGCTCCGACCAGTTGCTTCGAGTCGGGGTCGAGCTTCGCATACCAGGCCAACCACCGATAAGAGCCGTCCTTGGCGCGCCACCGGTTTTCAAACGAGACCGTTTCGTGGGTGCCGCTAAACAGCAACTCGGCCTCGCGCATCGCGGCGGCAGCGTCGTCGGGGTGGAGAAGCTCGATGTACGGTCGACTGAGCAACTCTTCGACCGACCAGCCCAACGTTTTGGTCCACGCCGAATTCACGCGAATCGCGTAGCCTCGGTCATCGGTTACAGCAAGCATCTCGTTGCTGAACTCGAAAAAATCAAGCATCGCCAAACGCCTTCGCCTTTACCATTCGCCGAACACAATCTTCCTCAGCTTGCGACTCGCCTCGGAGAATTGAAGCAAGCTACGCCCTGATGTTCGGCGAACGGATCGAGGCGCCCTGCCTTCCTCGTCCGCTGGAGGCGATAGACAAATTGGCCCGGTCGAGCGGGCCAGAGATTTTGCGGTGCCTCTTGGAAGATTTGCCGGCCTCGGGGAGGCTTCAATCGGGTGTGACGGGACGAGTCTTTACGGGCCATCCGTGGATTTATCTTTCATCCCCGGCACATCGTCAACTGCAGCCGCCGCACCCACCCCCACACCCGCCTCCACCGCACCCACCCCCACCGCCGCATCCCGATCCGCACCCGCTGCCGCAGCCACTCGAGCCTCCGCCTCCCCCCTGATTCCGCGGCGCCATCAAAGCGGCACGAAGCTCGTCGAGCGGGCCGCCCATGAGGATGGCCGTGCCGAACAAGGCCGTGGCGAGAACCAGATCGCCGGGAGGCATGTCATGAGCCGGCCCGTGAGCCGCCACGTTCAGTTTCGCGTGCCTTTTACGCAGATCCTTCAACGTCTGGTCGCCGGCGCGGGTCCGTGAGGCGGCCTTCAGAAAGCAAGCCGCCACGACGAGCGTTCCGAGCACCATCGCGATGAGGAACCCTACCGGGCGTTCGCGATGAAGGCCGACGGCGATCTTGATGATGCCCATCGCCGCCAGACCGGCCACGAGCAGGGCGGGCCACCAGCGCGCCTTGGCCGCCTGGCCGTCGTCGAGCCAAAGCCCCTCCCGCTGGAGACGATCGCCGAGTGCGGCGGCTTGTGGCTCGACCGCTTCATGAAGTTTCGGAATTGTCTGTCCTTCGCCGGCCGCGGCGTCGTAGAGGGTTTTTTCCAACGCCGGTGCGTCGTCGCCGACCGGCCCTGCCGAGGCCAGCCGGTATTCGGCGGATACCGGCAAAAAACCAAGCAGCTTCTTTTGTACTTTGCGCACGGCGAGCGCGCCCCGATCGACAAGCGACGCCATGGCGGCCCGAATCGCCAGCCGTTTTCCTCCGGCCAGGTAGGCCGCTTCGTAGGGATCGATTGATTCATCGAGCGCCGCAAACGTGCCGCCCCGCAGCACTTGCCTGAGAATGAAGGCGCCCACTACGGCGAGAGCGAACAAGATCGCATACAAGATCAGAAACGTCGGCCCGTTGAAGTCGAACGGATTTACCAGCACTCCGGCGGCCGGTCCGGCGGCACCTGCCGCCATGAGCAGCATGCCGGCGCGCCGAAGCTGCGGCTTGGGAATCACCCAGTGCCGGTTCAAGTCGACGCGCCGATGGCCCCTGCCGATCCAAAATCTCTCGGCGGCGGCAGGCCAGACGTCGGCCGGCGGATCGCACGCAAACGTTCGCCGGTAGCTGGCGAGCGTCTGCTCATACATGGCCACGTGTTTTTTTAGCTCATCGGGGCCGCCCCTGGTCGGCTGGTGGTGTAGCGGCCGGCCCAGCAGGGGACAGAAGCCATGCCAGTAAGAGCGGGTGCAAGTCAGATGCAGATGCCAGGCTTCGTCGACCTCGTCGGACGGGCAGACCGGATGCCCTGCCGCAACGGCCAGAAAGGCAAATCTCTTGTATTCGGCGATGACGCGGTCGGTGAAATGGGCCGACCAGCCGTTGTCTCTCGCGAGCCTTGCGGCAAACGTCAGCTCCGTCCCCGGTTCGTCGAACTCGAACGCCGCCAGCCGCCGATAAAGGTCATGCTCGTCACGGTTCATCGGTCACCTTCGTTTGACGACATCGTGCAAGGCGTAGCCGATCGAGGCGCCCAGGAGAACCACTCCCAGCGTCAGCGCGACGCCGGCCCACAAGAGCAACTGTCTGGCGAGACTGCCGTGCAACTGCACCGCGTCGTCGTAGCGCTGCTCGACCACGACGACGAACTGGCTGTCGGGCACGGGAGCAAACGCCGCCAACCACCGGTCGCCGTAAATGGGGTCCCAGAACGCTTCGTCGCCCTCCACGGCCTGCTCGCCAGCCGGATAGCGCAAGCGACCGTCGATGATTACGGCCTGCACGCCGCGCAACCGCACGTTCTCGACCGGCACGGCCCGGGTTCCCGGTAGCGTGTAGGCGGGATGGACCAGGATCACTTCGGACCTCGCCGCTGTTTGACTCTCGAGCTGCCCCCGGACCGGATCGAGCGGACCAACCAGGGCCGCTTTGCGCCGCTGGTCGTGCAGGTGCGGAAGGCCGAAGCTGGAGTCGGTCGCCACCGTGGCCACGAGAACGCCCAGCAACGGCGCGTCTTGAACGTCTCGGCGAATCGGAGACGACAGGGCGAATTTATAAAGCCTGTCGTTTTCGCTCAGGTAGACGTGCGAGACGTGGACCTCGCCGGTCTTCGCGTGAACGGCTCCCCGGAAGTAATCGCGAAAACTGTAGTCCTTGCCCAGGAAGCCGGCGAGCACCGGGGAGCGGGCCAAGGCCATGCCGCGCGGATCGAGAATGAACCAGTTGGTGAAGACCGGCGGGTCGCCCGGCTTTACCAGGCCACCTTCGACCCCGGCGTAATCCTTGTGGCGAGCTACGATGAACTTTTGCAGCTCGTCGGTGCTCGCGCCGCGCTCCAGCGCCGCGATCAGATCCTCATCGCGGGCCACCTCCGCCACGGCGTCGCCCCAGTGCGTCAACTGGCCGCGGAGCGTGTTCGCCACGTTTCTCGCGGCGTACTTGTTGCTCTCGAGCACCTCCTGGCGGAGCTGCCGTTCCAGCTCCCTCGCCACCGAGAGGGTTCCCGCCGAAACCACCATCAGCAGCGCCGCCGTGGTCAGCATCACGCCGGCCGCCAGCGGATGGCGCCGGGCCCAACGGGCCACGCGCCCCGCCGTGCCGATCGGCCGAGCGAGGATCGGGTCGCCCGCCAGGAAACGTCCCAATTCGGCGGCCACTTCGGCCGCGCTCGCGTAGCGCCGGTTGGTTTCTTTGGCCAGGCATTTGAGGCAGACCGTTTCCAGGTCGCGGGGCACATGCGGATTGAGGATTCGCGGCGAGGCCGGTTCGCAGTCTCGCACCTGCCGCAGCGTTTCCAGTGCCGAATCGGCCTGAAAAGGGGGCCGCGCGCAGAGCAGGTCGTAAAGCATCGCGCCCAGGGAATAGACGTCGGTGGCCGGCCCGACCGCCACGCGGCCCAGCGCCTGCTCGGGCGACATATAGCTGGGCGTGCCGACGATCGCCCCAGAGATCGTGGCGTCGGGGTCGCTGCCGAGCTGTTTGGCCAGCCCGAAATCGGTAATGCGTGGCTGATCGGATTCGTCGATCAGCACGTTCGAGGGCTTGAGGTCGCGGTGCAAAATGCCGTGCTCGTGAGCGTAGTGGATCGCCTCGGCCACGGTCTTGACGTACCGGGCCGCCTGCTCCGGAGCGAGGGGATGCTCGCGCACCATCTGCGACAGGCTCCGCCCCTGGACGTAGTCCATCGAAAAGTAGTGCTGGCCGTCGTGCTCGTCGACTTCGTGGATAGCCACGATGTTCGGGTGACGCAGATGGGCGGCCGCTTCGGCCTCGGCACGGAACCGCCGCACGTCGTCGGAGCTGGCCAACTGGCCGGCGAGGATCATCTTTACGGCCACCAGGCGATTGAGGCTCACCTGCCGCGCTTGGTAGACCACCCCCATGCCGCCGCGGGCGATTTCTCCGATGATTTCGTAATCGCCGAACGATTTGGCGGGCGCCGACGGCTGCCGAGCGGTTCCGTCGTCGAAGCCGAGCGTGCTCACGCCGCCGTCGGCCGCGAGGAGCGTGGTCGAAAGGGCCTCCCGCAACGGCGCGGCAAGGCGATCGACCTCATCGTGCGCGGCGAAGAATTCGGTCAGTCCGACGGCCACATCGGGATGGCGCTCGATCCAGGCCTGACGATCTGGCGGATGGCCCCCGTCGGCCGCCTTCAGATAGTCGGCGAGGACGACCGCCAGATGCTCGTCGGTCGAGGGACCTTCGCGCTGGTCTTGTTGTTGCTTCATGGCACGCTCAGTATCGGTTGTGGTCCGTCGTTGAACCGGTAGCCAACGGCGAACGCGGCGGTCGACTTGCCAAACGAGCCCGAATTTGAACCGGGGGCTGAATCCCATGCGGGGCCCGCGGGCTCCAGCTACGGTTCACGTGGGAACGACTCGAGACACGACAGCTTGCCCCGCAACTGTACGAGTGCCCGGTGCAGCAGGCCGGCGACGGCGGGCGGCGTGCGGCCGACGTGTTGCGCCACGTCGGCAATCGGCCAGGCGTGTAGATAGCGCAGCACGACCACCTCGTGCTGCGCCGGCGGCAAAAGAGCCATGGCGTCGGCCAGGAACCGGAGTTGCTCGTTGCGGTCGGCCCGGTGGCTGGGCGACGAATCGCTGCTGGCGAGCCATGCTTCCAACCGGCACGACGAATGGCCGATGGAATCTTCCAGCGACCGCTCGCGCCGCACGTCGCGCTTGGCCCGGGCGAAGTCGCGAGCCGCGTTCGCCAGGTTGTGGACCAGCGTCTGCCGGAGCCAAGCGGCCAGTTCCTCTTCGCTTTCGCCGCGAAACTTGTCGAGATCACGGTGGGCCTCCAAAAGCGTCTGCTGGACGACGTCGGAGGCGTCGAGTTTGGCCCGCAGACGCCGGTCAAGGTGCAATTCGGCCAGCAGTCGGAGGTAATCGCGAAACCGCTCGAGCCTGAAGCGTTCGGCCGACGCGTTCATGTTACCTCTCTACGGTGTTAGGCCCCGTTCAGCCGGAAATCGAGCGCGCGGGCCGGAAAGAAATCTTTGCGCTCGCTCGGAAAGACCTCGAAAAGCGGATCAGATCGGACAAATGGTCCAGCCGCAACCGTTTTAGTCGCGGCGATTTAGTGCGTCCAGGGACGGCGGTCTCTGGTAGCGACTGGACGGTGGATTATTCGCATGAGGCCGGCTTGTGACCGGGCAATCCTATCCCACCGCCCCGTCTCGGCTAGAATCGTGGGATTCGTTTCCGTTTTACCGAAGGGCGGAGTTGTGTTTGGCCTGAGTCCTGTTGAACTCCTGATTGTGGGTCTAGTTGGCTGCTGCGTTCTCGCCGTGCCGGTGCTCATTGGTGTCGCGCTCGTTTTCATGGTGATGTCGAGACTACACGACCGCGACCGCAGCCAATCCCAGCCTTAATCACTCCCGGCGTAAGCTCGCCGAATGCCACCTCCCTCGCGCCGTGGTACCCTACGGACATGGAAGAGAACCCGTATAAGGCGCCGGGCAAACTCAGCAAACTGTCTCGCCAGTGCTTCGCGCGGCAAAGCTGGCTACTCGTGGCCGTTTCTGGCATTTTGTGCATCGCTGGTGTTATCGCTCTCGCGCTCGGGTGGTACTACCCTGCTCTTGTCGCCGTTTCTGCTTACTTCCCGCCGTACCGGACTGTCGGGCTTGGCCTATCTTGCGCTGGGGCCTTCTGCTTGGCTGGCTCGCTGAGCATCTTTGTTCGGAGTCGACCGAAACCGTTGCCTAAAATCCCGGCATCGCCCTAGGCATCCGAATCACGTTTACCCGGCGAAGGATGCCTGATCTACCGCGCCGGCAGTACGTTAAACTCGCTCCTTGCCCTCAAATCGCGGCGCGCACCGCCGAGCGAGAGATCCTCCCTGGCTCGCCGAGCCCCTCAAAAAAGGCTCGCCACGAACGAAACCTGCACCCCTTGGAGGTGTTTAATCTCCGGGAAATGCTCATCTGAAGACGACAGCTATATTATTAGCAGCGGAACATCGGCCATTGGCCGCCCATCGGCGAAGGCCGTTGTCTTGTCCAAGAGATTCTCCGAGAGACCGCCAGTATGGTCCGGGCTCGCCCCTCGATCGCCGCGTGTGGATACCTGGCGACACATTTTTGTGTCGGTTTTTTTCTGTGCACGACCACAACTCGCGCGGCGACGAGCGAACACACGGCTCCCACCAAGCAGGAGCTCGATTTCTTCGAGAAAAAGATCCGCCCGGTATTGGTTCGGAACTGCTACGAGTGCCACTCGGGCGACGTGAAAAAGGCCAAGGGGGGCTTCGTTCTCGATACGCGCATGGGACTGCGAAAGGGGGGCGAGTCGGGGGCGGCCCTCGTCCCGGGTCAGCCCGATGAGAGTCTGCTGATCGAAGCCGTGCGCTACGAGGGGCTGGAAATGCCCCCCAACGGCAAACTGCCCGACGACGTGATCGACGATCTGGCGAAATGGGTCGAAATGGGAGCGCCCGACCCGCGCGTCGCCCGGCCCAAGAACAAAGGATTGAATCTGGCCGAAGCGCGCAGATGGTGGTCGTTCCAGAAACCCAAACCGTCGCCGCCGCCGCAGGTGGCCAACAGCTCGTGGCCGCGAACGGACGTCGATCGGTTCGTCCTTGCCGGGCTGGAGAGATCCGGACTGAAACCCGTGACCGACGCCGACCCCGAGACGCTGCTTCGCCGCGTCACCTTCGACCTGACCGGCCTGCCCCCGACGCCCGAAGAGATCGACGCCTTTTTGCGCGGTCCGTCGGAGAGCGCCTTCGCCGCCGTCGTCGACAAGCTGCTCGAGTCGCCCCGGTTCGGCGAGAAGTGGGGGCGCCACTGGCTCGACGTGGCCCGCTACGGCGAATCGGCCGGAAAGGACCGCAACGCCCCCTTCCGCTACGCCTGGCGGTTTCGCGACTACGTCATCGACTCGTTCAACGCCGACAAGCCCTACGACCGGTTCATCGTGGAACAACTCGCCGGCGACCTGCTCAACGCCAAAACGACGCAAGAGCGAAACACCCTGGCCGTCGCCACCGGGTTCCTGGCGATCGGGCCGAAGGGGCTCATCGAGAGAAACCCCGAGCAGTACCGGATGGACGTCGTCGACGACCAGATCGACGCCACCACCCGCGCCTTTCTTGGCCTGACGGTGGCCTGCGCCCGCTGCCACGACCACAAGTTCGACCCGATTCCCACCGCCGACTATTACTCTCTGGCGGGCATTTTTCGCAGCACCGAGACGTTGCCCGGCGTGAGGCCCGACAGAAACAGGGAGTTTCTGAGCGACAAGGCTCTCCTGACCCTGGCCGATCCGAGCGTGCCCGAGCGGGTCAACGCCGCCGAGGCCCGCCAGCGGCAGGTGCAGCAGGCCGAGAGATCGCGTCTGCAAGCGCAGCTCGCAAGCCTGCGCGATGAGGTCAAGAAGCTGGCCGAGGTGGTTAAGAAGCAGCCTCAAGCGAAAAAGGGGAAACGCCGGCCGCCGGCCGGGGCCGGCCAGCAGATCAAACAGCTCCGCACGGAGATGAAGCAGATCGAGGACCGCCTGGCCGAGCTCGACGACGCGCCCCAGCCTGCGGGCGAAAAGGCGATGGGGGTCCGCGACGCGGTGCCCATGAACTGCCGGGTGCTCAATCGGGGCGAGGTCAAGGACCCGGGTCCCGAGGTGACGCGCGGGGTGCTCACCGTGCTGCGCACACCCCAGTCGAACCACGTCAACCCGGCCCACAGCGGCCGGCTGGAGATGGCCCGCTGGATCGCCAGCACCGACAACCCGCTCACCGCCCGCGTGATGGTCAGCCGTGTCTGGCAGCACCTGTTTGGCGAGGGGCTTGTGCCGACGGTCGACAATTTCGGGGCGCTGGGCGAAGAATCGAGCCATCCCGAGCTGCTCGATACGCTGGCCGTGCAGTTCATGAACGACGGATGGTCGGTCAAGCGTCTGATCCGCTCGCTCGTCACCAGCCGCGTCTATCAGCTCAGCAGCCAGCACTCGGCCACGAACTACGCCGTCGACCCGGAAAATCGACTGCTGTGGCGGATGCAGCGGCGGCGACTCGATGCCGAAGAGATTCGCGACGCCCTGCTGGCCGCCAGCGGACAGCTCAATCTTGAGCGGCCGCAGGGCTCGCCCGTCATGGAGATGGACAACGGCGACGGCAAAGGCAAGGGGGGCAAAGACGGCAAGATGAAAGAGGCCATGCAGACGCTGGTGAACCACCGGGCCGTTTATCTGCCGATGTACCGCGGCAACGTCCCGGAGGCGCTGGCGGTGTTCGACATGGCCGACCCCAGCCTGATCGTCGGCAAACGCGAGGTGACGACCGTGGCCACGCAGGCGCTCTTTTTGATGAACAGTCCCTTCGTGCTCAAGCAGTCGGCCGAGATGGCCAAGCGGCTGCTCGACCAGAAAGACATGCAAGACCCGGCGCGCATCGAACTGGCGTACCACCTGGCGCTCGGCCGCAAGCCGTCGTCGAACGAGGTGACCCGCATCGAAAAGTTCTTGGACGATTTTCGTCGAACGGCCGACAACAAGGACCGCGGACGCGTGGGGGCCTGGTCGAGCGTCTGCCAGACTCTCTTTGCCAGCGCGGAATTCAGATATCTGTATTGAAAAAGTAACCCGGCGCCCTCTGCCTCTGGGAGAGGCCGCGGTGAGGGCGGGTGGAATACCGGAGCAGGTCAGCCACTGCTGAGAACGTTTTGTTGCAACATAAATCTGTGGGACTCGCTCGCTCGTCCCACCCCACACTTGAAGCAGCCTCGGTGTCTTATGGAACGGTTCTTCGCCACGCGCCGCCTGTCACGGCGGGAACTTCTGCAAACGGCCTCGTGCGGATTCGGCTACCTGGCGCTGGCCAGCCTGTGCACCGAGTTGGCGGCGTCCGAGTCGTCGAACCCGCTGGCGCCGAAACCGCCCCACTTCACGCCGCACGCCAAACGCGTGATCTTCCTTTTTATGCAGGGAGCCCCGTCGCACGTCGACACGTTTGATTACAAACCGCAGCTCTCCAAGGACGACGGCAAGCCGGCGCCGGGAAAGGGGAACCGAAAGCTGCTCAAATCGCCTTTCGCCTTCAAGCAGCACGGCAAGAGCGGCCTCTGGCTGCCGGAGATCTTTCCTGAGTTGGCCAAACACGCCGACGACCTGTGCGTTCTGAACAGCCTGCAGACCGACCTTCCCAACCACCCGCAGGCGAGCGTGCAGATGCACACCGGGAACTTTCAGCAGACGCGCCCCTCGATGGGCGCCTGGACGCTCTACGGCCTGGGGACCGAGAACCAGGAGCTGCCGGGATTCATCACCATCAACCCGCCGGGAGGCGCCGGCGGCGCCGTGAACTACGGCAGCGCCTTTCTGCCGGCCGCGTTTCAGGGAACGCGAATCGGGGGCGACGGCGGCAAGCGGGGCGCCCAGCAGGTGGCGAACCTCGAAAACCCCCGGCTCAACCCGGCCTTGCAGCGCAAGCAGCTCGACCTGCTGCAAGACCTCAATCGCGAGCGGCTGGCGAAAGACGAAGTGAACACCGAGCTGGAAGGGGTGATCGAATCGTATGAGCTGGCCTTCCGCATGGAAGGGGCGGTGCCGCAGGTGATGGACTACAGCAACGAGTCACAGTCGACGCTGGCGGCCTACGGCATCGGCGAGAAGGGGACTGACGGCTTCGGCAAGCAATGCTTGTTGGCCCGTCGGTTCGCCGAAGCGGGCGTTCGCTTCGTCGAGATTTCGCTGGGCGGTTGGGACCAGCACAAGGACCTGAAGGGGCGCTTGACCGCCAACTCGCGCGCCATCGACAAGCCCATCGCCGCCCTGATCGGCGACTTGAAACAGCGGGGCCTGTTCAAAGACACGTTGCTTGTGTGGGGGGGCGAGTTTGGACGCACTCCCAGCGCCCAGAACCCCGACGGACGCGACCACAACGCCAAAGGGTTTTCGATGTGGCTGGCAGGCGGCGGCACAAAGGGAGGCATCCGCTACGGGGCAACCGACGAGTACGGCGTCGAGGCGGTGCAGGACCCGATGCACATCCACGACCTGCACGCTACCTTGCTCTATCTGCTCGGTCTCGACCACGAACGGCTGACCTATCGCTACAGCGGCCGCGACTTCAAGTTGACCGACACGGCCGGCCAGGTGCACAAGGGCGTGGTGGCGTAAAGTTCTCCCTCTCGCTTGGGAATCGGTGCAGATACGCGATGCCCAAGGAGAGCAGACGAACAGCGCCGCATCCTCACGCCGCGCGACATCCGGTGTTGCCCCCGCCAAACAGACGCTCGACGACCTGCTCCGCGTGAAACAGCAGCCACTCCGGCCTGGTGTAGACGGCGTGACCCGCGAGCTGCTCGGCCGGGGTGCCGGCCTGCGTGCCGTAGTCGACCAGCAGCGTCGTTCCACAGTCGGGCACGCGCATGCCAGTCTCCAGGCGGGTGGCCAGGCCGGTCGGCTCGTGCTCAGCCGCCAGCAGCCGGCCCAGACGACGGTTGGCGAGCCACGATCGCCAGGCCGCGGGCGACGGGGGCGCGTCGGTTCCCGCGATGGCAACCTGCTGTAGGTAATCGCCGGAGGCGGCCGAGAGCACGTCTTCGGCCCGCGGCGGAAAGATCGCCAGATGGGCCGGTCCGCCCGCGGGGGGCCGGTGATGGACGAAGTGCAGCAACCGGTCGTCACGCCGCAGCTTCCAGCCGTAGCGGACGGGCGTGCCAAACGTCACCCAGTCGTATGCTCGTTCGGCGATGCGGTGCCGGTTGCACGAAAGCAATTGTCGCACTCGGTGCCACACCGGAATGTCGACCAGCCCCGTGAAAGGGAGTTGGTAATAGACCGACGCGGCGTCGAAGAACCGCTCGAGGGCCGCCGGCTCGCAGGTCAGAAGCTGACTCATGATGGCGAACACGTTGCCGGCGTGGCCGTGCCCCCAGAACATCACCCGCTGGCCCGCAACCGACTCCAAGGCCGCCACCTCGTCGATCAAGCGCACCGCCGCGTCGGCGCGTCCCAGGTGGTGGTTCTCGCTCGACCAGGAAACGAGTTTCACGGGAAGTCCGGCCGCATCGCTTCCTATCGCCGCCTCGAGCAGGCCGGTGTACCGCACGGTATAGTTGCCCGCTTCGTGGTCTTCGCCGTCGATCAGCCGAGCCGCTATCTGGCGAACCGTCGGGCCCACGGGCCGATGGTGCCGCGCCAGGGAGGCCAGAATGCTCAACGAATCGAGCGCGGCGAAGGAACTGTGGACGAGATAGATCATGCCCACTCTCGCGGCTCTCAGGGCTTCGCCCACGTCCCGCATCCGCTGCCTAAACTCGCGCGAGCCGACCGCGGGGCCAATTGCCGCCTTAAGATAAAAGTGCGGGGCGCAGGGGGCGTCGGCCGTGTAGAATTGGTGGCAAAATGGGGCGGCTTGATCCCCGGTTCGCCGAGTTGCAGTGGACGGGGAGATTTGGGCTGGCTGGGATTCTGACCGCTTCATACCGGATTCCTTTCCGGCCAAATTCATCGGCACTCCCCGGTGCCGCGCGTGAGGATTTTACGGTTGGGCAAGGCGGGGCAATTGAGATAGGGCTGGCATGTCGATACCGAAACCACAATCGTCTGAGGCAACGCACGCACGACATATCCTGGCCGAAGGACAACATTTGCGTCTCGTCCGGGAGGGGCACTGGGAGTACGCCGAACGCACGAAGACGAACCGGGCCGTGGCGATCGTGGCCGTCACCCCGGATCAAAAAATCGTCCTGATCGAACAGTACCGGATTCCCGTCGGCAAGCGGGTGATCGAACTGCCGGCCGGCCTCGTCGGCGACGACGCGAACAACGCCGGCGAAGAATTCGTCGCGGCGGCGCGGCGCGAACTGCTCGAAGAAACGGGCTACGCGGCGGCCGAAATGCGTTTCATGGCGGTCGGCCCGCCTACGGCCGGCCTGGCCGCGGAGATGGTTGCCTTCATGCTGGCCACCGGCTTGGAGCAGGTTGCCGAGGGGGGCGGCGACGAAGCGGAACAGATCGAGGTCCACACGGTTGGGCTGGCGGACGTCGGCGAATGGCTGGCCGGGCAAACATCCCGCGACGTGCTGATCGATCCCAAGATTTACGCCGGGCTCTACTTCGCCCAACGTGGATCGTAGCGGGGCTCGGGTAGTGATGCCTTTTGCTCCGAGTGTCAGGAAAAAATCGACTTTGGGCCAAAACGGACTGCCTAGCGCTGTGCTGGGAAATTAGGCACGTACCTCGTCATTCGCGGAACCGCCGAGCTATCGCCCACGCGACGGCGCCAATTCCCAGCCCGATGGCCGCGCCAATCGCCGCCAACAGAGAGAGGCCGTAGGAAGTGATGTCTGTGCTCATCTCCGCGCCGATCAATCCCATGACTAGTGCCACTAGAGAGATCGCGGCACAGAACACGCCATCGGCGCCAAAAATGACCGCGATGACGGCGAAGAGGATGAAGGCGGCATCATTACCGGTGCGGTGACGAAATGATTTCCCCGGCGCCTTGTACGGGTTCTCTTCCATGCCTGGATGATACCACGGCAGGAGGGCGCTTATCGGCCGCGGCGTTTCATACGAGAGCGCCGTTTTAGACGAGTCCCCAGCGCCGTAAAGGCTCCAAGCAGAACCCAGAATAGGACGTATGTCGCCGCGAAGGTCTTTGAACCTGGCTGATTCGTCGCAACGGCGAACGCGATAAAGGCGACGACGATTAGCCAGAATCCCCAGTGGAACAGAGCCTCCATGATTCGCTGAAGCATCCCCACATCTTAGCGTCGGCGGGGCGGCTGGTGGAAAGGCCGCCGCGCGGGATCCTTAGGTGGGGCGCTAATCGCCCATCGGTTCATCGCTAGGCTTCCTGGCCGGTGCGTCTTGACCCGGCTCTTGCGCGATGTTTGGCTCAGGCAGCTTTCGGTAAACGGACGGCGGTTCTGCGAGTCGCCTGGCAGGCACCTGAGGCAACGTAATTGTGATCGGCGGCGGGGAGGCAGCCTTGGCCTTAAGGGTTACATAGGCATTGAACGCGAACGTGCAAGCCGTCAAGGTGACACTTGCCACCGCTACTAGCAACGTTCGCCAATTGTGCGTCATTTGGGCGGCTGCCATTTTCTCTTCGTGGTCGCGTTTGCGTTTTGCTTCTCGGCGGTTTCGCGCCGCCTCCTTTCTCTGTTCCTTTCGTAATTCCTCGAGTTGGATCATTTCAATATGTTCCTTTGGTGTCAGGCCGGGGCGCCATTTGATGAAGCTGTCGCACGGACGCAGGCAGGCGATCCCATTCTTAACGTCTTCATGGTTGCGGCCTTTGAGGAGTCCATAGATGTCGATAGCCCCCACAAAGCAATCTGGCGTTTCACGAAAGAGAGACCTGCCTTGGGGAGTGCGGGTGGGCTTTCCCGTGTCGCGATGCGTTCAGAAAGATTCGCTATCTTTACGAAGAACCTCTTGGCCCCGACGAAGGATGCTTTCTCAGGTTGGTTATGAAGGCCCTCCGAGAGACGATTCTGGGGCGTTTTCCGAAATGGGAACTTCCGCCTCCGTCCATAGGGCCAGTTCGTTAAATTGGAGCACTACTCGGCGCCCCTCAGAGGCGCCGTGCGGACGGTAGTCGATGACCAGCCATTCGTCTCCGTGGAGGCGATCCTTCTCTGCTTTCGTTGGCCTTCCGACCTGAATGATCGTCGCGCCGGTAAGAAAGTCCGTCGATGGCTGCTCTCTCGAAAGACGGTCTGGCCATTGCCGCTCGATTTCTAGCTGCCTCCATCCTCGATCTTTGGTGTCCATGCTGCTTTCACTCATCTCTCTAACTCCTGTGCCGAACGGCACAAAAAACCGGTCGCCTCAATCGGGGTCCGCATCCAATTATCCAGAATCGGCCGGTCTCGGGAAGCGGTTCACTGCGGCTTTTTGATGCGCCGCGCGGTATCCTAATCCCATGAGCAATCCCATGAGCCGACGGTTTCAGTTCAGCTTGGGTAGATCTCTGGTTGCCGTAGGGCTGCTCTGCGTATCTGCTGGTATGGCGCGCCTTTGGGCACGGGACGATATTGGTTGGATAACATCGTTGCTGGCATACCTTGGAAGCGGTATGGCCCTGTCCGTGTCGGTCGGCGTCATCTTCAATCGCACGGCGTGGATGGCACTGGGCGCGTTGCTTGGAGGCGTACCGTACATCGCTATGGCATTTTGGTTTTACTGGCTTTGAGGATTCATGCCCCGCCCCCAGTTCACCCTCCGCGCGTTGCTGGTGGCCATGCTGGTCGTGGGGGCGACCTTCAACAAGCCAGAAACGGCGGTAGAATAGCGGCATGGGAGAACACGTATTCCGCGTCTTTCTAAAAGACATCGCTACAGTGCGCATCCGGTGCGTCAAATGCGACACGTCGCTCGACGTGCCCGTACAACGACTCGGCAATGTCGCTCACTCGTGCCCAGGATGCGGGAATGAATTCATACGCGACGTAATCGAGAACACGAGGGCCGGCAACAAGCGACTTGAAGCGCTCCGTGTGGCACTAGATGACTTGGCGAACATGAAAGACAAGTTTGAAGTCGAGTTTCCGATCCGCCTCGACGCCCAAACTGGCAAGAACGCCGACTAATCTCTGCCCACTTTTCGGGCACCGGAAAAAACCTCAGACGTTTTTCGGTTTTTGTTTGACTGCGAGTCAAATGGCATCACTACCGGGGCTCGAAAAAACTTGACTCCGGGCATACGTGGCGGTCTATTGGTTTCTGCTCGCCAATTTGCCACGAGATAGCGCAAATGCCTTCCGTCCTTGTTGTTGACGATTCGGCCGTCGATCGGCGCCTGGCCAGCATGCTGCTGAGCCGGGGGACGACGCTCTCGGTCGAGACGGCCAACAACGGCCTGGCGGCGCTGGAATACATGAAGCGCTGCGAGCCCGACGTCGTCGTCACCGACCTGCAAATGCCCGAGATGGATGGTCTGGAGCTTATTCGCCGGGTGCGGATACAGCATCCTCAGGTGCCCGTCGTGTTGATGACGGCCCACGGCAGCGAAGAACTGGCCGTCGAGGCGCTGGAAGCGGGGGCGGCCAACTATGTTCCCAAGTCGATCTTGCCGGAAAGGCTTCTCGACACGGTCGAGCACGTGTTGGCCGTCGCGCGTGCGGACCGCAACTTCGACCGTCTGGCCCAGTGTGTGTCGTGGGCCGAGTTCGCCGTCCAGTTGGAGAACGATGTCTCCCTGATCGACCCTCTGGTCGACGTCGTACAGCGACTGGTCGACAAGGTACAGCTCTGTGACGTCACCGGCCGCGTGCGCATCGGCATCGCCCTGGAAGAGGCCTTGCTCAACGCCCTCTACCGGGGAAACCTGGAACTGAGCTTCGAGCAAATGCAAGAAGACCGGGCCAACTTGCTGCAGGGGCTGAGCATGGGACTGGCCGACGAGCGCCGCGCCCAGTCTCCCTACAGCGATCGCAGAATCTTTGTAAAGGTGCACGTCTCGCCGGAAGAGCTGCGGATCGTGGTGCGCGACGAAGGGCCGGGCTTCGACGTCGTGCCGGTGGCCGATTCAGACGATCCTTCGGCCTTGGCGCGCGAAGGCGGACGCGGGCTGGTGCTGATGCGCACGTTCATGGACGAAGTGACCTACAACGAAACGGGCAACGAGGTCGTGATGATCAAGCGCAAGGAACTTGCCGGGGTCGCTTCGTAGCGCGCTGGCCGTTCGCGACGCTCGTGGGCGCGGTTCAACGACCCGTCATGCCTTGCCGTCGCCCAGCCACCCCTTGTGGCGAAAATACCACAGCATGCCCAGCAGCGTGAGGGCCATCAGCCCCAGCGCAAACGGATAGCCGTATCGCCAGTTCAGCTCGGGCATGTTCCACGGCGATCGTTCTGTATTGAAATTCATGCCGTAGAGGCCCGTGATGAAACCCAGGGGCATGAAGATCGTGGCGATGATGGTCAGCACTTTCATCACCTCGTTCATGCGGTTGGAAAGACTCGACAGGTAAAGATCGGTCAGGTCAGAACAGAGTTCCCGGTAGGTTTCAACCAGGTCGATGATCTGCACCAGGTGGTCGTAGCAGTCGCGCAGGTGGACGCGCGTGTCGTCGTCGATCAGGGGCGAGGGGTCGCGGACCAGCGAATTGACGGCTTCGCGCAGCGGCCACACGATTCGGCGGACGCTGCGGAGGTCGTGCTTGGCGGCGTGGATTTCGGAGACGGCTCGTCGGTTCGGCCGGGCGATGACGCGATCTTCGAGCCGGTCGAGCCGTTCGGCGTAGGCCTCGACGACCGGAAAATAGGCGTCGATCACCGCGTCGAGCAGACTGTAGGCCAGTTGCCCGGTGGGCGCCTGCCGCAACGGGCCTCCCGCGCGCAGCCGCGCCCGCACCGGCTCAAAACAGTCGCCCGGATCTTCGAGAAACGCGAGCACGAAATTCTTGCCGACGAAGAGGCTAAGCTGCTCCGTTTCGAGCGTCGCGTTGAGCTCGGCCATGCGGGCCACAATAAAGAGCTGTTCGCCGTACTGCTCGACCTTGGCCCGCTGGTGAACCTGAACGACATCTTCCAGTGCCAAGGCATGCAGGCCAAAAATGCGGCCCAGCTCGGAGATCGTGGCCGCATCGTCCAGGCCGGCCACCGTAAGCCAGGTAATCGGCCATTGGTCGAGCAGCTCGACGACGTCTGCCGGGCGATCGAGCCGTTTTTCTATGAAGTCGTCGCCGTGGTAGGCGATGACGTGCAGCTCGGGCGTCGGTGCGTCGGATTTCACGTGCAACGTGTTGGCCGGCGCACCCGGAACGAATTGGGGCCGCCGCGACGGAGAGCGCGACGCAAGGTCGTCGGTTGAACTCATCGGAGGGGAAAGGGAGATGCGCTGCCCCGGTCATCAGACACGAGCCTAACCCTCGACGACTTGAAAAGCTAGCGGGTTTCGCCGCTCGTATCGGTCGCCCTGGAACCCTTCACTCGCGATCTCGTCGGCAACGAGCCGCGCCAAACTTCGCACGGCCGCCGGCGTCATCTCGGCGTAGCAAGGGACGAATACGGTGCCGCTGAGCGCCTTGCGGGCCGATCGGGCCTCGAGATCCTCTCGGCCCGCGGGCGCCGGCACCACCGTCAGGCTCTGGCCTTGTGTGGCGTCGAAGCCGGCCGCAGCTAATCGGGCAATCAAACGCCGCGGATTGCTGACGCAAACGGGCAACAGCCAATGTGCGTGGGGCAAGCAGGCCGATCCGGGAAACAACGGCGTGCCACGCCAGCTCCCCATGATCTGTTCCGCCCGATCGACGCGCGCCGTGATTCGGCGAGCGTCAAAATGCCTCAGGCGGCGCCGCAGCAGCGATAACAGGGGCGCCGAGGGTTGCCGGCGAAGCTGCGAAACAAAGTCTCGCTCGGCAAAGGCGCGAACGCTGCCGTTCACCAGACGATCGTGATCGCGCCCGAGCAGGCGACATGCGTCGACAAGCGCGCCGTAGGGGGGACGCGAAGAGACCGCTTTGATGGCCGCATACTTTGCGACGCGCGCCAGAAAGTCGCGCCGCTTCTGCACGGGCCAACCGGCCTGGGCATCGCGCATCTTCCTCATGAGTCGCCGGTCTCGCACTCGTGCGACGGCCCCTCCCAGGGCTGTCGCGGTCTTGATCGGCCCAAAGCTGAAGAGAGAGACGTCGGCCCGCGGATGGCCGGTATAGCCGAGGCCGGCAAACGCCTGCGCGGCGTCCTCGACGAGCGTCAGGCCGTGGCGGTTCGCGAAGCTGGCGATCGGCCCCAGGTCGATTCGGCCGCCGAACAGGTGCGCCACGAGCAGGGCACGGCTCCGCGGGGAGAGCGCGCGGGCCAGCGCTTCGGGGCGCGGGGCCAGCGTGCATGCGTCCAGATCGACCGGCACGGCCACCAGGCCGTGCGACTCGATGATCCGCAGCATGCCGCCGATCGTGACGGCTGACACCAGAACCTCGCTGCCTTGAGGCAGATCAAGGCTGGTGAGCAGAAGGTCCAGCGCGCTGCGGACCGACAGGCAGGCCAGCGCGTCGCCCGCAGACGACCACGCCCTTTCGATTTCCCCCGCCAGCGATGCCCCAGGGGCGGGCGCCGCGGAGCAGGCCGCTGCGGCCAGCAAATCAGCCCAGCCAAGGTCGATGCGTTTGCGCGACCACATACGATTCTCTGCAGTGGACGTAATGCGAGTTCCCCCCTTAATCCTTGGCGGGGAATTTCGCCCGGCGCAACGCAGAAAAACGCGTATGTCCAAATTTCTGTGAATGTGCCGGTCCTCGATGCCGCCGAGATTGACCTGGACAAGCGTTGGCTCGGTGCCCACTCACCGGCCGGTCACCGGGAAGGCGGCCCAGAAGAACGGATGGGCTGCCTCGAATCGCTCGTGGCGGGCACGGATTAGCACGAGTTGCGATTCACGCAGCGCGTCGGCCGGAGAGGTGTCCAGGTTCTGGATCGTCCCGTACGAAAATTCTCGGTGGCGTCCTTTTTTGCGTGAGCGGGCTCCGCCCACAGAGACGCCGCTTCTGGCCGTTCTAATTGTTCCATTTCTCATCCAACGGTAATCGAATCTGAGCATCCCAGGGATATGGTTATGGAAGAGGCAGGGTGCCGAGGGCCAGAGTGGATGGAGGTCCATCTGGTTTGTCGGCGCATAAAAACCGGCCCCTCTCCACGCGCCGTGCGGTCAATGAACGCTCTTGTCACCCCGTTCTCACGATTGCCGGGCGACGCCTGTCGCCCGGCAATCGTGGGCCGCTCTTTCCGTTGCGAGCCTGTTTCATTCTGCCCGAGGACGAAAATCCAGAGGACCGACAATGCAGAGCAAGGTCGATTTGCACGTTCACAGCAAGTACTCCGACCGCCCCAGTGAATGGATTCTGCGGCGCATCGGTGCTCCGGAAAGTTTCGTCGAGCCGATCGACATCTATCGAACGGCGCAGCAGCGCGGCATGCAGTTCGTCACGATCTCCGATCACAACTGCATCGAGGGAGCACTCGAAATCGCCCACCTTCCGGGAACCTTTCTCTCATCGGAAATCACCACCTACTTTCCCGAAGACGGCTGCAAGATTCACTGCCTGGTGAGCGGCGTCAGCGAAGAAGAATTTCACGATATCCAGCAACTTCGTGAAAACATTTACGACTTTCAGCGCTACTTGCGCGAGCGGCAAATCGTCTATTCGGTGGCCCACCCGCTTTTCCGCGTCAACGATCAGTTGACGATCGAGCATTTTGAGAAGCTGCTGCTTCTGTTCAACCGGTTTGAAGGGATCAACGGCACACGCGATCCGCGGGCCAGCGACCTTGTGCGGCTCATCCTGTCCAACCTTACGCCCGAGATGATCGCCGAAATGGCCGACCGGCAGGGCATCGAGCCCTGGGGCGACGAGCCGTGGAAAAAGCGCTTCACGGCCGGCAGCGACGACCACAGCGGCGTCTACATCGCCAGCGCCTACACGGCCACGCCCCGCGTCGACTCGGTCGAGCAGTTGCTCGACCAGCTCCACGCGGGCAACCACGAAATGGGCGGCAGCTCGGGCACCAGCCTGCGCTTAGCGCACAGCTTCTATCACATCGCCTACGGGTTCTACAAATCGCGATTGCTGGGCGGGTCCTTGGCTCGCAAGAACCTCATCGACGACCTTTTCCGCCGGGTCCTCGAGGGGAAAGCGACGAGCCAGCCCCTCAGCTTTCGCGACAAGCTACGCTACTTCGCCCGCCGCGTTACGAGCCGCGCCCGCGGCGTACACGCCAGCGAAGAGCAACTCCTCGACGAGATTTCCACGCTGCTCGCGCGAGGCGACCGGGCCGCGGCCAAGGTGCCGGGGGCAAGCGACGATCGGCAGAGCTTCGAGATCGCCTGCCACGTCTGTCACATGCTGACCTACGCCTTCTTCCGCAAATTCATCAAATACGCCGGCGAAGGGCGGCTCGTCGACAGCTTGCAGTCGGTCGCCTCCTTGGGGCCCGTGGCGCTGAGCATGGCCCCTTACCTGGCCGCCTTCCGCACGCAACATAAAGACGAGCGGTTCCTGCAGGCCATCGCGGGGCACTTCGAGGTCAGCCGCGACCTGACCCGAAAGAGCGACAAGAAGGCCTGGCTTACCGACACGTTCACCGACGTCAACGGCGTCAGCCTGATGATCCGCGCCATCGCCGGAGAGGCCGCCAGCCAGGGACGGGAACTGACCGTCATCACGTCTCTCGACCAGGAGCCACAAACCGAGGCGCGGGTGTACAACTTCAAACCGGTCGGCTCGTTCGGCCTGCCCGAGTACGACTCGCAAAAGGTGAGCTTTCCGCCGTTCCTGGAGGTCATCGAATACCTGGAGCGCGAGCGATTCGGCGAGTTGATCGTTTCCACGCCGGGGCCGCTTGGTCTGGCGGCCGTGGCCGCCGGCCGGCTGTTGGGCGTGCCCCTTTCGGGCATCTACCACACCGATTTCCCCCTCTACGTGCGCACGCTGACCGAGGACGAAGCGCTTGAGCAACTCACGTGGCGCTACATGTACTGGTTCTACGAGCAGATGGAGACCATCTACGTCCCCAGCGAGGTCTACCGGCAGCAACTGATTGACAACGGTTTCGATCCGAAGAAGCTGCACGTGCTTACGCGGGGAGTCGATCTGCGGCGGTTTACGCCGGCCAAACGCGACGCCGGCTTCTGGCGAACACGCGGCGCCGGAGACGGTCTCAAGTTCGTCTACGTCGGCCGCGTGTCGAAAGAGAAGAACCTCGATCTGCTGTTGGAAGCGTTCGTCGAGCTTCGTCGCGAGGGGGCAGACGCCGAACTGCTCGTCGTCGGCGACGGGCCGTACCTGGAAGCGCTCGTCGACCATTACCGGCGTGCCGACGTGATCTTCACCGGCTTCCTCGAAGGGGAGACGCTGGCGGCCGCCTATGCCAGCGCCGACGTCTTCGTCTTCCCCAGCACGACCGACACCTTCGGCAACGTGGTTCTCGAAGCGCAGGCGAGCGGACTGCCGGTGATCGTCTCGAACCGGGGCGGCCCGGCCGAGATCGTGGCCGACGGAGAGTCGGGCATGATCTTCGACGCGGCGGAACCCGGCTCGCTGAAACGCGTCATGCGGCGGCTCTTGACGAACCCCGATCTTCGCGACCGCCTGGCGGCCGGGGCGGTGGAGAACGCCAGCCAGAGCAGTTGGCAGCACGTGCTCGACGACCTCTGGCGGCCGAAGCGAGTCGCCGTGGCCAGTCGGGTCGCCAAGGGCAGATCACCCGCAGCCCAATCGCCGGCAGCTCATGGACCGGTTGCGGTCGCCAACTGTTAGCTCGGATTATCTACCCGGCCACGCTAATCCGAGTGTGAGTGCTGATATCGCGCTCTCAGGGATTTGCCGCCAAGCGCAAGGGAGTTTAGCCGCGGGCGCCGGGCTGCCCAGGCCACGGTCAGAATGCCTCGCCGTCCCAAAAGCCGCGCCAGCGGAGAGTCTTTGCTTTAATGAAAAGAGGCCATCTCGTCAGATGGCCTCAAGCATCGGCCGCCAGCGGGTTGCGTGCCGGCACATCGGCCGCATGAAGCAGGTTGTGCCGTCCGGCATCGACCACCGCGGGTTGCGGACACGAAATTAAGCAGAAACCGCCGAATTCGCCAATACCAGTTTCTGCCTTTTGCGAAGTTGCGAAGTTGCCCCCTTGCCCGATTGCTTCATTCTTCCTCTTCGCCCCGAGGTGAATTCTTTTCCCGCTGGATGGTGCCGGCACGACGGCGTCCGGATCCGACGTCTTGGGCTCGAGGGTCGTTCTTTTCACGCTGGATGGCGCCGGAAGGGCGGCGGTCCACAGGTCCGAGGGATGGGGATCGAGCGTCGTTCTTTTCTCGCTGAATGGTGCCCGCCGGTCGGCGGTCCAACCCGGGCGTGTCATCGCTTCGGGCGTCGGAGCCATACCGACGGAACTGACGGTTGAACCATTGGCCGTATGTCTCGCGATCGTAGGGCGTCCAGGTGCTGCCGTTCCAGTACGACCATTCGTTGGCTCGTCCGTAATACCACCAGTGCCCGTTGTGAAATCTGTATCGCCAGCGGTTGGCGGGCTCTCCCGTTGTCGGGTGAGTTGCTGCTGCCGAGTTCGACGAGCTGCGGATAACCGTTCCGCCGGGTTCCGGAACTCCGTTTTCGACGGCAACTCCCTTCTCGGCCGCATCTTCACGCAGGGTCTCTTGAGCCAACAAGCTGCCGCCCGCCAAGACGACCACGCCCCAGAAACCAATCACCCATGTTCTGTGCATGTTCGTATCCTCCACAAAATCCCCAAATTTATTCTTGGCTGCTGGCGTGCAGAGGCAAGGATCCAAAGCCGAAAATTCCATTTTGTCGCAATTGTCAAGCAGCAAGGCGGTCGTTGAAGAAGGCCGGGCGGGGCAACCCCAGCGCCGCGCTAAGACGCCGCGTCGGCAAAACCCGGCGAGCCCTTTTTTCGTGCGCCGGCGGTAAAATGGACGCCATGGACGACAACCCGTATCGAGCGCCGCATACCCCGGAAGGTGCCCAGCACACATCTTGGTTCCTGATTGCGTTCTACGCGCTTGCTATTGTCGCTGGGATAAGGGGTGCGTACGCGTCTGAGCCGTCGACCCTCGATATTCTGCTTCCGATCGCAGAGTCGGTGTGCCTCGGGTGTTGGACCTTAGCAGACGCTAGGCGTCGCGGGCACTATATTCCAACGACCGCGCGCTGGTGGTTTTTCGTGCTCGCCGGGATCCTTGTGCCAGCCTACGTTATTTGGAGCCGCGGCTGGCGCGGGTTGGGGTGGGTTGCCGTCAACTTCGTAGCCTGGGTCGCCATTACAACTGTAATGACTATCGCCGGCGCGGCGGTTCTCAGCCTCCGCGGCTGATGGCAGAGTCAATCACCAGCCGCCCGTCGTCATCCCCCCAGCACCACACTGTTGAGAGTGTCCAGGGTCGAGCGAATGAATCAAGTGAACGAGGCACTGCACAGCCTGCTGCGGGAGGCGGGTGTTGACTATCGCACCGTGCGGCACGACCCGACGCCGACCTCGGCCGATTCGGCCAGGGCGCGGGGCGAAGAATTGAAAGTGGGGGGCAAAGCGCTCGTGATCAAGACCGGCGACGACTTCCGGCTGTTCGTGCTGAGCGCGGCTTGCTCGCTCGATTCGGCGGCGCTAAAGCGGCACTTCGGCGTCAAGAAAACCCGCTTTGCCGACGCGGGCGAGCTGGAGAGCCTCACGGGACTCGTTCCCGGAGCCGTCCCGCCGTTTGGCCGCCCCATCCTTCCCCTGGAGCTGTTCCTCGACCCTTCGGTTCTGGCGAACGAGCGGATCGCCTTCAACGCGGGCCTGCTCACCGAGTCGATCATCATGCCCGTGGCCGACTACATCCGAGTCGCCGGGCCGGTGGTGCTTGAGTTCGCCGCGCCGTCCGGAGGCCGCTGAGCGACGGGAACAAAGACCGGGGGAGAATCGTTCCGACGCGATATGAACGTCGGTTGATCGGCCACGAGACGTTTGGGCGGCAGGACCTATCCTCGCCCATCATCGGCACTTGAGAACGAGAGCGGCGCAGTCGCTGAGAGGCCCCTCATCAGCAAACGCGGTGAGCTGATCGTGTATCAACTCAACCAGCACCACAGCCGATTGGTCGGTGTGCGCGGCGAGCAGCGATGTCAGCTCGTCCAGGCCGGTCTGGCCGGCCCGCCGGCAGGTGTCGACGGCGCCCTCGCTAAGCAAGACCAGCAGTTCGCCGCTGGCGAAGCGCTCTTCGTGCCGCGTGTAATAGGTTTCTGGATCGAGACCGATCGTGGGTGCCGGTAAGCTCAGCCGGGTCGCTCCCGCCGTCGTGACCTTCCAGGCTGCCGCTTCGCCGGCCAGGGCCAGGCGGATCAGGGGCGCTTGAGCGTCGGCGAAGGCCAGCGCGAGGCTGGCCGTTTGACCGCCCGCCGAGCCGCGAAAGAGCGACTGGTTGATCCATTCGACGGCCACGGCCGGATCGTCGGCATGTTGGACGTGGGCGCGAGTCGACGCGCGCACGGCGGCGGCCGAGAGGGCGGAGGCGATCGAACCTCGCCCGCAGGCGCCCAGAGAGATGGCCAACGACTCGTCGGCGCGCACAAACCAATCATAGAACTCGCCGCTCAATTCACCGGCCGATTGCGCCCAGCCTGCGATTTGCCACAGGTCGCCGAGCGGAGAGACGTGCGGCAGTTGAGCCTCCTGCCAGCGTTCTGCCGCCGACACCTGCCGTTTCAACTGGCCTGCTTCGGCGCCGGCCGCGACGAGCATTTCTCGCTCCAGTTCCGCCGCAATCCGCCCCGCCACGACTTCGACCATGTTCACTTCGTGATCGGCGAACGCGCCTGCACGATCGCTGAACACCCACAGGGTGCCCAAGGGCGCCGTCGAGCTGGCGACGGGCACGCAGACGGCGGCGGCCGCGTTTTCCGGGGGCTGGAAGATCGTGTGCGCCGCGGTGTCTTCCAGCACGACGGCGTGTCCGAGCATCGCTTCCAGATCGGCCGCCGCCCGGGCCAGTTCGCGCGGCGGCAGAAGCAGCCGCTCTTGCGGCAGGCCCCATACCGACCGGAGCTTGAGGTAGGTTGTCGTCTCGTCCACGAGGTACAGTGCCGCCGCCTGGCCGTGGATGGCTTCGGCCGCGGCCCGCAACGAAGCCTGCAACCGTTGAGCCAGGTGGGGTTCGTTGCTTCGCGGGGCAAGGGGCACTCCGGCCGCCAGCTCGGCCTCAACTTTCCAAAGTCCGTGCCGAGCGCGGGCCAGGTCGCCCAGCAGGTGGCCGATGCCGGCGGCCAACTCGACCGCGGCGTTGAGTTCGACGGGCGGCTGGGCGGCCGCGCGCCCCTCGGCCGTGGCGACGCCCACCCGCATCTGTTCGTCCTCGGCTTGATCGTGGGAGGCGGGGGCCGACCAGAGAACCGCGTCGGCTGGTTGCTCGGCATCCGGCAAGCATTTCAAGGGCCAGCCGGTGGCGTGTTCGAACGCCCGGCAAAGTCGGTCGAGGCCCGGCCAGAAATCTCCCAACCGAGAGGCGGATTCAGGACGCGTTTCGTTGTAAAGCCGCAGGTAACTCGGTGTCGTTTTGGCCACGGTTTTTAAGGCGTCTTGCTTGGTTTCGATCGCCCAATCCGTGGCAGTTTTTTGCATTAGATCGGACTCGGGCCGGCAGACCCGGTGTCACGATCCGCGCAAACCGTAAAGGCGCTAGCACGGTTCGCTTTTGCCCGACTTTCCTCACCGTCAGGCAATAACCTGATCGGCGTCGGGCTGGCGAAGATCTGAGCGACAAGTTGAGACGAAGGGATATGACGCCTGCAACGCCCGGCGCGGCGACGCGGAGCGTTGACGGGGTTGCCACGCGCCGGCAGAACGCGGCTGGCGCGACCTAGACTTGCGGCGTACCGCTCGCTTCGCCGAGAAGCGAACGAACCGCCAGACGCCCTGGCAACAAAACCTTTTCCGCTATGGGGAGAAACCATGTACAAGTCCGTGTTGATTGCCGCCGCCGCCCTTCTGGTCGGCCAGGCCGTTGTCGCCCAAGATCTCTCGAACCGTGCCGATCGGAAGATCACCGGTGAGTATTTCCGGCCGCACACCGCGTCGAGCTATCAGCGCAGCGCGATCAGCCATGCCGAGACCTTGAGCTACTACGGCCAGCGATACAGCCAGCTTCCGGCCGAAACGGTCAAAGAGCACGCCTCGGAGATCAACCGCAACCTCGACGCCGCGAAGAAAGAATACGCGAAGCTCGACAAGGAGGCGCAGGGCAACAAGGCGATCGACCAGCACCTGGCGAAGATCAACGAGCACCACGCCAGGGCGGCCGCGCTGGCCGGCAAGCTCGAAACCTCGGAGCACGGGCCGGAATGGGCCCAGTGCTGTGCGGACATCGAGAAGGAACTCAAGGCCGCCGAAGCCGAGAACGAAAAACTGAAGAAGACGCTCGACACGGCCAAGAGCAAATAGCTCCCGATTGGGGGCCACGACGCCAGAGCATCGGCGGAATGCTCTGGCGTTTTTCATGCGCCGGGCAGTTCATTCGCGCCCGGAGGGACGCAATTCGTACTGGCGGATCTTGTCAAAAAGCTGCCGGCGGCTGATGCCCAGCTCCTGCGCGGCCCTGGTGCGGTTCCAGTTGGTCTGCTCCAGGGCCCGGCTGATCACGCGGCGCTCCGTTTCGGCCAGAATCTCCTTCAGTTGCAGACCGCGGGCAGGTTCCGCACGGGCCTCGCTTGCTGGGCTCGCCTGCCGGACGGTGGGCGACAGGTCGTCGGGCAAAATCAGCCGGCCGCGGCTGAGGGCCGCCGCGCGAGCCAGCACGTTCTGCAACTCGCGCACGTTGCCGGGCCAGGGCTGGGTTTTGAGAAACTCGACCGCCTCCGCCGAGAGCGCCAGGTGAGGCCAGCGGTACTTCTCGGCTAGCCGGGCCACGATTCGCTGGGCGATGAGCGGAATGTCGTCTCTCCGCTCGCGCAAGGGGGGCAGCGAGATCGTCACCACGTTCAGCCGGTACCACAAGTCTTCCCGGAATTTTCCCTCGGCGATCAGGGCCGGCAGATCGCGGTTCGTGGCCGAAATGATACGCACGTCCACGGCGACCGTCTCGTTTCCCCCCACCCGCTCGAAGCGGCCCATCTGCACCACCCGCAGCAGCTTGGCCTGCAAGTCGATGTCCAGGTCGCCGATCTCGTCCAGAAACAGCGTGCCGCCGTGCGCCTGCTCGAAGCGCCCCACGCGCTGCGCCACGGCCCCGGTGAAGGCGCCCCGCTCGTGTCCGAACAGCTCGCTCTCCAGCAGGGTTGGACTGAGGGCCGCGGAGTTGACCTTGATGAACCGCCCGGCCGCGCGATCGGAGCTGGCGTGGATCGCTCCGGCGACCAACTCTTTGCCGGTGCCGCTTTCGCCGACCACCAGCACGGGCTCCTGAGTGGCGGCCACCCGGCCGATCGTCTTGAAGACCTCCATCATGGCGGGCGTCCGGCCGATCAGCTCTTCTTCGGAACCCGGCAGCAGACGATCGCCGCGTTCGCTCTCGAGGGTACGCACCTGGGCAATCAGGGCCTGCTGCGTGAGGGCGCGGCGCAGGGTGAACAGCACCTCGTCCAGATCGAAGGGCTTGGTGATGTAGTCGAAGGCGCCCAGTTTCATCGCCTCGATCGCTTCGCGGCTGCCGCCAAAAGCGGTGATGACGATGACCGGCGTTTCTTCGAGCTGCCCTTGGCACTCGCGCAGCACGCCGAGGCCATCGAGCTCGGGCATCTTCAGGTCGAGCAAGGCGAGGTTGATATCCGCCCCGCCGAGCAGGTCGAGCGCTTGCCGTCCGTTCTCCGCTTCGCGCACCTGGTAACCTTCGGACGATAGCAACAGGGCCAGATTGCCGCGAATCGTGGCATCGTCGTCGGCGATGAGGATGACCGCTTTGCTCACGGGCGTTTTCGAGCTTTCATCGGAACGGGGGAATACCGCGGCCTGCGAGGGCCGCCCTACGGTTGTTTGGAACGACGCCTTATGTCATACGGGAATCCCCCTCGCTGTTACGCCGGCAGCTCGATCCGAAACCGGGCGCCATGGGCCGATTCCAGGCATTCAATCGTACCCTCGTGCTGCACGATAATCTCGCGGCACAGCGCCAGCCCCAGCCCCGTCCCGTTGGGCCGGGTGGTGAAAAAAGGTTCAAACAGATGAGCCCGCACTTCCGGCGCGATCCCTGGGCCGGTGTCGGCAAATTCGATCACGGCACGGTGGCCGTCGCGCTGGGTCGCGACCAGCAGTTCGCCGCCAGCCGGCATCGATTGCAGAGCGTTGGTCGAGAGGTTGGCGAACACTTGGGCCATCGCGCCAGGCGAGACAAGCAGGCTTCCCACGTCGTCGCTCAGGTCGGTGCGCAACGCGACGTGCTGTTGAGCGGCCTGGGCGGCGAAGAGCTCCAGCGTCTCCCGCAGCAAGCCGTTCACGTCGACCGGCTCGCGCTGCGTGGCGTCCGCGCGCGAGAAATACAAAAGCTGGCTGACGGTTTCGTTCAAACGATCGACCGCGCGAACCACGGCGTCGAGCGATTCGGGCGTGCGCGCCTGTTCCGGCAGCCGCTGCCAGAGCTGAACGGTCGAGCGGATGGCCGCCAGCGGGTTGCGCACCTCGTGCGCCACGCCGGCCAGCAGTTTACCGAGCGAGGCCAGCCGCTCTGATCGCCGCAGTTCGTTCTGCAGCCGCGCCTGCTCGCCTTGCTGGCGCTTGAGGTTGCGGGCCAGGCCGGCCAACAGGACCATCGCCAGCAACAGCCCGCCCAGAGCGAGTCCGCTGGAAGCGCGATACTGCTGCACCTGGCGATTGAGCAGGCGTGGATCGACGAGCCGATACATGAGCCAGGTGGCGGCGACGGCCGGCCGCCGAGTGCCGACGGGCTCGGTAAGGATCATCACGCGGCTGGGAAAAACGTCGCGGACGGTGACGGAAATCTCCCCGGCGCCAAGCGACAGGCTCTGGCGGGCCTGGATGCGGATGTACGGTTCCTCCAGGGGCGGCGGCTCGTCCCTTTTCGGGCGGCGCGGAGGCGGCGGGCGGCCGGTCGGAAACGCGTAGCCGCTGAAGCGATCCCCTTTGCCGTTCACATAAAAGCCTCCCTCGGCGCCGTCGATTCCTTTCAAAGCTTGCTCGGTAATCTCGCTCAGCGTTCGCCCCTGCGATTCGAGCTCTCGAATGCTGACAGCTCGCGTGCCTTCGACCAGGGTCGCGGCCGCCGCGGCCATCCGCCCGCTCGCCTGGCGCAGTCGCGCGCGCGTCGCGGATTCCAGTTCCGTCGTCGGGCGGGCGGTAAGGGCGCCATAAGCCAACGTGAAAAGGGAGCCGAGGAAGAGCAGGCCGACGAGCGCCAACTGCAACCAGACGGGGAGCCGAAGCTTGAATCGCTTGAAGATCATCACGAAGAGCCGCTCTGCTATCCGAGAATCGGCACTGCCGGGCGGCGCCTCGCCCGTCCGCCGGTTCTCGACTGGCCCTAGAGTAACGCCGGCACTCCGCGACGGAAGAGGCGGTCGTTTTGCAACCGCCTCTCCGGCGCGGAGCACCGGAGCCACCTGCCAGGGCCTCTTATCGCCGGCCGATCTTATCGTTCCTGTTCGAGCCGTTCAATTTCGCGTTCCAGCCGTTCGACCTCCCGCTTGAGCTGGCGAATCCGCTCCGAGCGGCTCGCCGGCTCGCGGCGCGGGCCGGGGCGGTCTTCCGGCGGAGGCGGGCCAACCTCGTCGTTTTCGAACGACTCGTTGGTCTCCAGGTTGGTGAGCGACTGCACCTCGAAATGCTCATCCCCCCGCTTCGTCGTCTCTTCAAAGCCGACCGCCTTGACGCGGTCGCCTTTGTCGATCAGTCGGGCAAACTGGTTCTCCAGGTGCGGCGGCCAATGCAGCGTCGTGCCGTCGTCGAGCACGGCGCCGTCGATCTCGCCCTTGGGCGCTGTGGTCAGCCGCTCGACCGTCGCCTCGATCGTCCGGGCGCGACCGCGCGGCCGCGGCGGAGGCGGAGGTCCGCGGCGCCGCTCGCGCGGGCCGGGGCCGTCGTTCTCGGCCGTGGCCCTGGTGTCCACGTTGGTGAGGGTCTTCACTTCCAGGCGCTCGTCTCCCTCGGGTCCCCTCTCTTGCCAGCCGACGGCCTTGACGCGGTCTCCCTTCTTGACGACGTCCGAAAAGCGGTCCGCCAGATGGGGCGGCCAGTGCAGCACCGTGCCGTCTTCGAGTACGGCGCCGTCGATCTCGCCGCGCGGCGCCGTGGTCGTCGACTCGACCTTGCCGGTCACGGTCTCGGTGTCGCGTGCCTCGCGCCGCTCGCGAGCCAGCGACTCGCCGCCTAGCAGGGCGAGCCCCGCCCCGGCTACCGCCAACGAGCCAACCCAACGTCTGCAGACACGATTCATCATACTCCTCCTACCTTGTCGGGCCCCGCGTGAGGGCCGTTCTGAAATGGTTTTGTCAGGCTCCAACGCCTGCCAACTGGAAGCGTCTAAGGCGAACGGCATGCCGAGGCGGCGGGCCGTGGTGACGTGGTGCTGAGCGATTGAAACGCAACCGCCTGTAACCAGTGGCTGCCAATCGCTTTGGGTTTGCCGAGCCGACGGTCGCTGATCTGCCTGCGGCCCCTGCCGGGAAGCCGACCGGAGTCGAACGACGGTGTGAGCGGGCAAAAGTCCCCCGGTTCCGCGGGGCCATCTCGCCCAAAAGAGAAAGGTGAGGACGACTGCCGAAAGCTGAGCTGATTACGATGCAGCGCGGTGGCCCAAACCGGATGCGGCCCGACTTCTCACGAAGTCGGCTACTGCCGATAGGCGATGCGGTTAGTCCTTCGGCGGCAGCACCACGAGCGACCCGTATTGGGCCGTCTTGCCGGTCACCAGCAGTTCGATGTTGCTTCCGTCGAGGTTGGCCTGGCTGATTCTGCCGCGCTCGGTCCAATAGAGCTTCTGGTTGTCGGCGTCGATGGCCAGGCCATCGACGTCGCTAAGGCCGCTCACAATCTGTTTCGCACCGGTGCCGTCGAGGCCGGCGCGGTAGGGGACGAACAGGTGTCAGGAACCGTTCCGCCGATCACGACGTCACCAAACAAGGTTCCTGACACCTTTTACGACCAGAGGTTGCCGAGTGGCGCTGGCTTCTCGACCGCGACGACACGCCATGGTATCCCACCATGCGTCTTTTCCGCCAGCGCGAGCCTGGAAATTGGAATGAAGTCTTCGAGTGCGTTGCGGAAGCGCTGCGGCAGCGATTCGCTCTACCTCTGCGTTAGCAAAAAGACACGGGCGTCGCTGGCCGTGCCCGCGATCGAGGGGAGCGTGCTGGGGCGGGCCAAGGAAGGTGTACGAAACGTGATCGAGGGAATTTGCGCCGCCATTGGATGTATAGGCCAGACTGGCCGCCAGATTGATGCCGCTGCGAGCACGGTCAGCTCCGAAAACGTGTTGTAGCCATAGGAGTTCAAAAAGTCGGCGTTGCCCGCGATCCTGGCCGAAAGCAACGAACAGTTACCCGCTGAGTCGCATTCTTGCCACACCTATTTTGCGCCCGCCTGACCCGTCCGCGCCTCATTGCGATCCCCGTTGTCTGCCTCTAGCAGGCCGCCAAGGTAGACCCCTGAACCGGAAAGTGGTTCAGCGCGCGGCCAAATGAGCACCTTCTCATCTTTCCGAGAGACCGCTACGACGCGGCGATGGTCGACGCGGACGTCGAGACGGAACGCCTCCATCTTTCTATCATAAATTACGTCTCTATTAACCTCCTTGTCTATCGACGCTGAAAGCCAAGGCCACTCCGTAACCACGAAGCGAAGTTGAATCTCGTCCGGTGTCTCAGTTACGTCGACGCCTTCCTTATCTTCCCACACGATGCTGAACGGTGCGTGAAAGTACCAGACAGACAGCACACCATCCTCTTCCTTCACATCAACCAGCCGCACGCTGTCAAAAATAATGTGCTTGCCGAAATAAGACTGCACAGGCTTAAGATTGATGCAGACCGCGACCGCAACCGCACAGGTCAGCGCCACCAGTGTTACATGTCGCCTGTTGATGAAATTATTCATGGTAACATGTGCGATGACGCCAGGGTCGCTAGCCACGGATCCACAATCCCCGGGCCTCCACGATAAGATTGTGTGGCCTTCTTCACGTCGTTTCCCTTAGCTTAGAGCCTATCCGAGAACCGGCGTCGTAGAGGAGGCGTCCGGCCTCCTGGCCGGTTCTCGGATAGGTTCTTAAGGCGCCTTATTCGGTCGCCCTTTCGCTTGAACCGGCGCCTTCGTCCGGCGCTGTTGACGGCCTATATGGCCGAAGACCCTGTGTCGGACTACTGGCCTCGAGGTTCGACATATTGTCACCGAACTCTGCGGGTTGCTCGAGGCCGAACGTGCCATCGGGATCAATTTCCTCTCCGGTCGTCTCAAGCCATGCCTCGTAGGCGAATGACGTACAATTGTGAGTCCATGTCCACTGAAGAGTGACTTGATCCGGAGCGTCCATGAAATTGTTCCATTTCTCGGCTTCCTCTTCAGTCAGCACGTGAAAGCGATAGTTAAGGCCATCGAAATACTCAAATTTAGCCTCGGCGTCAATCGTCACATCACTCTCTGGGTGGAGCCGTGGAAGCTCATACTTGCAAATGGTGTGATCAGGATATGCAGCATAGTATGTCGTAACGCCTGTTTTCGGATCGTAAATGCTTAGCCACGAGTGGCCGTGACCCGTTTGCTCACCAGGTTCTTGCTCGTCGTCGGAGTCCTTGTTGGTATGAACACCAATTATCATTCCCCCTTTAGCACACAGTATTGGGTTCGGATTCGGCCGGTAGTCGGCGTACTCCTCCTCCTCCTTCTCCTCCTCCTCCTCTGCTGCCGCCTCCCAACCATCGCCGTTATACGGATCCGAGACATTATTCCAACCGTCCTGAACGGGCTCTCCCCACGGCGTTTGCGGAAACAAGCCGGTCGGATCCGTACGGGGACGAAAAGGTGTCAGGAACCGTTCCGGCGATCACGACGGCACAAAAAAAGGGTCCTGACACGAATGGCACTTGAACTTTTGTAAGTGTTTTCTGGATAAAGTGATATAGACAAAAACGGCCTCGCTTGCCTTAGTGGTGTCTCATCACAGAACCCTTTGGCAAGGAGGCCGAATATGGATGCCGCGTTTCGTAATGCAGTCGCCGCAGCCCGCCGCGAAGGCGGGCTCTTCTTCGCGGGCTTGCTCTCGCAGGATCGTATCTTGCAAGCCTTCGGAGATGCAAGATGGAAATGGCAAGGATGGATTTACACGCCAGCCGTCACCGTCTGGACCTTTCTCTCGCAGTGTCTCAGCCCCGACCAGAGTTGTCGTGATGCCGTCGCTCGCTTGATGGCTTGGCGTTTGGCCCGCGGGATGCACCCCTGTTCGCCCGAAACCGGAGCCTATTGCACCGCCCGTGGCCAATTGCCCGAAGAAGCCTGCTCGCAATTGGTGCGCGAGACCGGTCGCCAGGTCGACGACGCGGCGCCTCCCGACTGGCGGTGGCTGGGACGCCGCGTACTGAATGTGGATGGCTCAACGATCAAGATGCCGGACACCGAAGCCAACCAGGCCGAGTACCCCCAACAGAGTTCGCAAGCTGGTGGCTGCGGTTTTCCGATCGCGCGAATCGTCGTGATCTTTTCGTTGGCCGTCGGCGCCGTGCTGGATGCGGCGATCGGCAAGTATCAAGGCAAACAGACCGGCGAGAACAGCTTGTTCCGCACGTTGCACAACACGCTGCGAAACGGGGACGTCGTGCTGGCGGACCGCTATTTTAGCGGCTGGTTCGACATCGCCTTATTGCAACAGCAAGGCGTCGATGTCGTCATTCGCAAGCATCAATTGCGTCGCACCGACTTTCGTCTCGGAGTTCGGTTGGGGCCGGATGATCAGTTGGTATGCTGGCGGAAACCGCCGCGTCCTGATTGGATGAGCCACGAGCAATACCATGCCCTGCCCGAAACCCTGACCATGCGGGAGGTACGAATCCGCGTGACGCAGCGCGGCTTTCGCACCCGCAACCTCGTGGTCGTCACGACGCTGCTCGACTCCGATCAATACCCCGCATCCGAAATCGCCGCGCTCTATCAGCGACGTTGGCAAGCAGAGATTCATCTGAGGAGCTTGAAGAGCGTGCTGCAGATCGACCATCTGCGTTGCAAGACGCCGGAACGAGTGCGCAATGAGTTCTACATGCACCTGGTGGGTTATAACTTAATCCGTGAACTCATGGCGACGGCCGCCTTCCGAGCCGGCGTATCGCCGTGGACCATCAGCTTCAAGGGCGCACTGCAAACGATCAACAACCTGGCTCCGCTGCTCACGAGCCGCATCACCACCACCGAATGGTGCGAGGCCGTTCTGAACGCGATCGCCACGCACGAGGTCGGCCATCGTCCAGATCGCGTTGAACCCCGTGTTGTCAAGCGGCGGCCCAAGCCATACAAGCTCATGACTCGGCCGCGTCGCGAGTACAAAAGGCGTGCTGCCTAAAACACTTACAAAAGTTCAAGTGCCATTCG